>CAZUHE010000049.1:0-8191 GCA_964620395.1 uncultured Dehalococcoidia bacterium | reverse complement strand
ACTTCGCTTGCTTCAGACACTTTTCCTATTAGCCCCAATGGCGTTATCTCACCATCAATGGCGACAGCAATATTAGGTTTGACACGATTTTGATCAATTAATCGTTCTCTGAATCCCGGGTAACTTTCTTCTAAATTTTCTATAACTTGCCTAACGGTATTTCCTTCCACGACTACACGTTCCTTTCCGTTTGAAAGTTCCTGCATCAGGGAAGGAATAAATACCACTGCCAATTGGAATCCTTGTTGTCGTCTTTATTGATTCAAAGCTGCTGTGACAGCGCCAGGGCTCATCGGTAGCTCTCTCAAGCGTTTGCCTGTGGAGTCGTATATTGCATTTGCTATAGCTGGTGTTGGAGGTACTATGTTGGCTTCTCCAACGCCGCGAACCCCAAATGGATGGCCTGGATTGGCGACTTCCACGATTACTGTGTCTATCATTGGCAGATCAAGAGCGGTTGGCATTCTATAATCAAGCAAACTGAAGTTTGTCATGTTCCCATCAGAGTTCATGAAATATTCTTCGTTTAACGCCCACCCAATGCCTTGTACGCTCCCTCCTTGCATCTGTCCTTCTACGTAACTTGGGTGGATTGCTTTTCCCGCATCCTGGACACAGGTGAAGCGCTCTATAGCAACTTTTCCGGTTTCTCTGTCGACGGATACATCAACGATGTTTCCGCAGAATGATCCGCCAATTCCCCCTGGCTTAAGGCTTGCTGTCCCGGAGATACCTCCTCCAGTGTCGCTTAGACCATCAGCAAGTTCTTTAAACGTCATGCTTAATTCTGTGTCTGTTTTAGAACTTATGACTCCCTTTTCCATTTGGAGTCCATTGGAATCAACGTCCCAAATGCTTGCAGCCCGTTCAATGCATTTACTCTTTACTTCCTGGGCAGCTTCATAAGCAGCCCATCCTGTAGCGAAAGTTGTACGACTGCCACCAGTGACACCGGTATATCCAATTGTGTCTGTGTCAACAACTGTTGGTCTTACATCTTCGGGCGGGATTCCCAAAACCTCGGCAGCTTGCATTGCTATTGAAGTTCTTGAGCCTCCTATGTCCGTGGAACCTTCTGTCAAGTTAACTGTGCCATCTGAATTAACAGCAATGTTACATGCGGAATCGAACCCAATATTGAACCAAAATCCTATAGCAACACCTCGACCAACACCATTCGATTTATTGGACTGATAATGTGGGTGGTCCCGCATTGCTTCCAGAACTTCCTTAGCCCCTATCCTTCGAAATACTGGGCCGTCAGGTCTTCTGGTTCCTTCAGTCGCTACATTTTTCAGCCGAAGATCAATAGGATCCATGTTTAATTCTTCAGCAAGTTCGTTGATAACTTGTTCTGCGCCAAAGGCAGCGTTGGGGGCGCCTGGAGCTCGGTATGGAGCTGTTTTTGGTTTGTTTACAACGACATCAAATCCATCTATTAAGGCGTTTTCGAAGTCATAGGCTGCAAATACACATTGTGCACCTGCTCCCACTGGCGATCCAGGGAATGCACCTGCTTCCATTTCTAACCAAGCGTGCCCTGCTGTAAAAGTTCCATCTCTCTTTGCGCCTATCTTTATACGTATGTAAGTTCCGGGAGTTGGCCCCGATCCTTCAAAGGTTTCCCGTCTCGTCATTACAATTTTGACTGGTGTGCCAGTTTTCTTAGACAGTAATGCTGCTACGGGCTCCACATAGACAGGAATCTTGCCTCCAAAACCACCACCGATTTCTGTGGGCGTAACACGTATCTTGGATACGGGTATGTCAAGCATATCAGCCAAGCTATCTCTTACGACGAACGACCCCTGGGTGCTACACCACACATGTAGGCGGCCGTCAGCACTCCAAAAAGCTGTGCCATTGTGAGGCTCTATATAGCCTTGGTGAACAGTCGAAGTAGTATATTCCCTTTCTATTATCACGTCGGCCTGTTCAAACCCTTGCTTGATATCACCTTTTACGTGTTGGAAATGTTCGGCAACATTGCTAATAATACCTGTATCTTCACCTAATTCCTCGGTGGTCACCGATTCATGGAGGATTGGTGCATTGTCTGCCATTGCTTCCTTCGTTGTTAGGACTGGGGGCAGTACCTCGTATTCAACATGTATGAGCTTCAGCGCTTCCTCGGCTACGTGTGGGTTTGTTGCCGCAACGCCTGCTATTGCATGGCCGCTGTAAAGAGCCTTACCACTCGCAAGAACGTTGTCTTGGAGCCATTTAACATTTGTTTCGTCTTCGCCTAGGTCAATCTTTTTATCAGAAACTTCTGGGAAATCGGAGGAAGTTACGATAGCTTTAACGCCAGGTAATTTTTCTGCTTCACTAGTGTCTATGGATATTATTTTTGCATGTGCATGAGGGCTCCGAAGTATCTTGCCATGTAATAACCCCGAGGCGTCAAAGTCTGCACCGTATATAGCACGGCCAGTCACCTTGTCAGTCCCGTCGTGGCGAACAGGCCTTGATCCAATCACATCATAATCTTTGTTCGAAAGTACTATATTCCTTTCGTAATCTGCAGTTGTCATTTTGATTTAGGCCTCCTGCATTCTTTTTGCCGCATCTTGTACCGCTCTGACGATCTTGTCATACCCTGTACATCTGCAGAGATTATTCGCCAACCAGAACCTTATCTCGTGCTCACTGGGGTTTGGATTTTTTTCTAAAAGTGCCTTTGAAGCGATGATGAATCCTGGAGTACATATTCCACATTGGAGGGCAGCATTCTCAAGAAATGCTTCTTGTATAGGATGAAGGTTGCTACCGTCAGCAACTCCTTCAATTGTTTGTATGTCTGCCCCTTGTGCTTCTACTCCTAGTACTAAACATGAGGTGACTATCCTACCGTCCATCTCCACGGTACAGGCGCCACAGTTTCCATCGTTACACCCTTCTTTGGTTCCGGTAAGACCTATTTCATCCCTTAAGCATTCCAGTAAACTTTGTCTTGGTTCACACAGGAAATCGACTGGCTCCCCGTTAATAGACGTTTGTATATATGTTTTTGTTGGCATTAATTTAACTCCCTTGTGCTCGCTCAATGGCTTTATTCAGGGCTCGGCGTGTTAAAACATCGCAGAGATGTTTTCTGTATTCTGCTGTTCCTCGCATGTCAGATATTGGCTTAGCGGCATCTTTGGCTAAATTTGCAGCTTCCTGTACAGCTTCCTCACTGACAGACTTCCCTACAAGGGATGTCCCTGATTCTTCTACATAAAGCGGCGTAGGGGCGACTGACGCCAGGCAAACTCTCGCAGCTTTAAATTTGTTGTCAGATATTACGACGGAGGCACCTACCCCAGCAACCGCAATATCCATCTCGTTTCTGGGTATGAATCTGAGGTAATTAGCTCCAAATCCATTTTCTGGTTTGGGTAATTGTATTGAGACTAACAGTTCATCCTCTCCAATACATGTTTGCCTTGGGCCGGTACATATATTTTCAACAGGCACCTGTCGTGTTCCTGAGGGTCCTACAAGATTAGCCACAGCATTATGAGCGACGAGATTCGGTATTGAATCGCCACTTGGAGCAGCGTTGCACAGGTTCCCTCCCAATGAGGCCCTGCCCTGTATCTGTGTCCCTCCAATCAATGAAGCTGAATCAATAATTCCAGGGTAATGGGTCTTTACATTTTCATCATTATAAATTTTGTAGCATTCTACGGCTGCTCCTATAGTGAGCCCTCCCGCAGGATCGTAACTTAGTTCATTGAGTTCAGGTATGTTTTTTACGTTAACAACTACATCAGCATTAACCCTAGGATCACCGACTCTAAGTTGAACAATGAGGTCTGTACCTCCGGCCAAGGGTCGTGCATTGGTTCCAGGATCAGAAAGCAATGCAACAGCTTCGTCTATTGTGTTTGGGTTTTCATATTCAATCCACTTCAAAATTATTCCTCCTGTGTCACGACTAAATTTCTATGTCTTTCAAGACTACTTGATGTTTTCTTTTACTGTTTAGCTTCTAGGTACTCATTAAAATGACCCTTAACTGGCCCAATGGCCATGATATGTTCCTTTACGAAGGATAAAAGGTCATGCATGCACACGGCTGCAAGTCTAACATATGGTGAGGTACCCTAACAACGCCGTATTATCTATCAAACTACGTTAGTTAATGCCGAAGTATATTTGGGTACTTTTGTGGATTTAACGATAGCTTAAAAAATGCATGAGATTCGTAGTTAAGGCAATGTTTACTATACCTTTGAAATCATCTTAAAACGGATTTTAAGTATTTACCGGTTAATGAAGGTTTGATTTCACTAATGTCTTCTGGGGTACCTGTACTCACTAGCCTTCCCCCCTTATCTCCTGCGCCTGGCCCTAAATCTATTATCCAATCTGCATTTTTTATTAGATCTAAATGATGTTCTATCAAAATTACCGAATTGCCTGAGTCGACCAATCTGTGTATTACTTTAAGAAGATATGAACAATCACTAAAAGATAGACCTGTGGTAGGTTCATCAAGAATGTATAAAGTTTGTCCAGTTGATCTTTTTGAGAGTTCGGTAGCTAATTTTATACGTTGCGCTTCTCCACCACTTAATTGAGTTGCGGGTTGCCCTAGCTGTATGTAACCCAATCCGACGTCCCGGAGTGTTTTAAGTTTGTTTTTTATTCTCGGTATGTTGTCGAAATGAGCCAGTGCTTCAGCGACTGTCAGCCCTAGGATATCGGATATACTTAAGCCCCGGTACAATATTTCCAATGCTTCTCGGTTGTATCTACCACCGTTGCAATCTTCGCACGGTACCGTGACGTCGGGAAGAAATTGCATTTCTATGTTGATATATCCATCACCCGAGCAGGACTCACACCTCCCTCCCTTTACGTTAAAAGAAAACCGCCCTGGTTTATATCCACGAGATCTTGCTTCTGGCACTGCTGCGAATAACTCTCGAATAGGCGTAAAAGTCCCGGTGTATGTAGCGGGGTTGCTTCTTGGTGTTCTACCAATTGGGGATTGAGTTATATTTATTACCTTATCAATGTGCTCTAATCCATCTATGGAAGAGAATGCACCCGGTCTATCTTTTGATCGGTAAAAATGTTGCGCTAGTTTCTTATAAATAATCTCATTTATGAGCGTGCTTTTGCCTGATCCAGAAACTCCGGTCACACATACAAATATTCCAAGGGGGATTTCTACGTCTATATCGTTAAGGTTGTTTTCACGAGCACCTTTTACCACCAGCCATTGTTCCCCACAGTCTCTTCGACTAGTTGGCATGTCAATTACTTTTTTACCAGATAAATATTGGCCTGTAAGGGAGGCTGATGATTTCATGATTTTTTGGGGGGACCCAAATGCCATAACCTGTCCTCCTTCAGCACCCGCACCCGGGCCCAGGTCAACGATGTGATCTGCTGCCCTCATAATAGCTTCATCATGCTCAACAATAATAACCGTATTCCCAACGTCCCTTAGACCTTTTAGCGTTTTTATCAGGCGGTCATCGTCGGCTGGATGAAGACCTATGGAAGGTTCGTCACAGACATAAAGCACTCCCATTAGACCAGATCCTATTTGGGTTGCTAATCTTATTCTTTGAGATTCTCCCCCACTCAATGTGGAAGCTGTACGCGAGAGTGTTAGGTAATCCAAACCTATGTTCAAAAGAAATTGGAGTCGCGCCTGTATCTCGTTGAGGATTTGTTCTCCAATTACTCTATCCCTTTCACTAATGGACTCGTCCCTGATTAACGAGTCGATCCATTTGGAGGCAGACATTATCGAGTCATTAGTTATTTCTATTATGTTACGGTTGCTTACAGTCACAGCCAAGGCCTCAGGCTTGAGCCTGTTGCCATCACATTCCTGACATGGAAGAGAGGTCATATATCTCTCCATATCCTTTCTAACATTGTCTGATTCTGTTTCGCGATGTCTTCTTTCCAAATTTTTTATAATGCCCTCGAAACGTGTGTTCCATTGATACCTCCTACCTCTTCTTGTTCTATGGTTTATCTTTATACGTTTATCACCAGATCCGTTGAGTAATAAATCAATGGTTTTTTCTGTCAGATTCTGAATTGGCGTATTAAGATCAAATTCAAATGAGTCTGATAGCGAATTAAGCTGGCTCATGTACCAAGGTGCCATAGCACCGGCTCTAGACCAAGCCTCTATACCGCCGTCGAGAATTGATTTTGACTTGTCGGGTATAGCCAAATCTGGATCCCCAACTAACTTATAACCTAGTCCCGTACACGTTGAGCATGCACCATAGGGGTTGTTGAAGCTAAATGTACGTGGTTCTAATTCCTCGATATTTGTGTTGCAATCTAGGCATGCCGCAGCCTCAGAGAATAGAATGTCATCTTTTCCTACGATGTTTACAATTAATAGACCGTTGGTCTGCTTAAGCGCGGTTTCAGCAGAATCTGTAACCCGTGACGAATCAGATGTCTTATTGATTACTAGTCTGTCTACTACGATCTCTATATCGTGCCATTTTTGCTTGTCCAGAGAAAAGTTTTCAGACAAATCATGTGTTTCACCATCGATTCTTACTCTCACGAATCCAGATTGGCGAGCCGATTCTATGATATCTTTATGCTCCCCTTTTCTTCTTCGTACAACTGGGGCTAATATTTGGATACGACTGTTATTCGGAAGAGATAATATTGAGTCAACGATTTGTTGAACGGTTTGTTTCTGGACTGCTTTTCCACATATGTGGCAATGAGCCCTACCTATACGGGAGAAAAGTAACCTCAAATAGTCGTATATTTCGGTGACAGTGCCCACTGTGGATCTTGGGTTGTGTGTCGTCCCTTTTTGATCAATAGATATCGCAGGTGACAGTCCGTCTATGTAATCAACATCTGGTTTATCCATTCGGCCAAGAAATTGGCGTGCGTAGGATGAAAGTGATTCGACGTATCTGCGTTGACCTTCTGCGTAGATAGTGTCAAAAGCTAATGAACTTTTTCCGGATCCAGATACGCCGGTTATCACGACTAATTTATTTCTTGGTATGGATACGTCTACGTTTTTTAGGTTGTGCTCACGGGCCCCTTTGATAACTATGTTTTTTTTTAGTCGATCCGTTGGCATTTTTACTCTCGTTTAAGTGGATTACATAACTGATTTTATCACCGATGGATTGTAATATTATGCAAATATTTATTCCTTTCATTCAGATGCTAAAGCGGTTTTATAAATCAAACGGTCAAGTCGTACTTGTATCAAGACCTTATTGGGAATAATATTCAGGGGACGTATACGATACAGCAATGTGTACGGCCCATTTTATTGAGATTTAAGGAGATCGACGATGGTATTTGATTTTGAAACTATGTTCGCCGATGGTATTCCTGATGGAGGACGTCAAGTCCCGTTGAGGCGTGGTAAATATGATTTTGCGGTCGCTTATCCAGATCCGATGTCTTTTCCCAAAGGGCAAATACTAGAATGTTTGGCGGAAGCCTTGGAGGAATCTGCGGCTGATCTCGCTGTATATCCTCATCCCCAAGGTAATACTCCGCTTAGAGAGTACGTGACAGAGAAGCTCTCACGTGATAGAGATATTGATGTTCCTGTAGAAGATATTGTTTTGGGTAACGGATCGGGTCATCCTATCGACATGGTATGCCAAGTATTAGTAGAGAAAGGGGATGTTGTTATAACTGATCAGTATGTGTACGGGGGTACTTTAAACACACTGAGACGTAACGGAGCTGACATAAGGTGGGCGAAGGCTGACGATGGTGGTATGGATCCTGAGGCTTTGGATTCAGCGATTTCCAAGTCAATACAGGAATCAAGAAAACCCAAATTCGTGTACCTCATAGCTACTTTTCAAAACCCACAAGGGTTCACATTGTCTGAACAGAGACGCAGTGAATTATTGTCTGTGACGCAGAAATACGGAGTTCCTATACTCGAGGATGATTGTTATGCAGATAATCGTTACGATGGAGAAAATGTAACCTCCATACATAATCTTGATGAAGGGAACAATGTGATCTATGTTGGTTCTTTTTCAAAGGTTATAGCTCCGGGCATGAGCTTGGGATATTTGACGGCGCCACCCCAAGTGTTGGACAAAGTTATGGGTGTTAGGAGTGCTAGGATTAGTGAGTTCACAGCTATGGCGGTGGAAAGATATGCGAGAAAATATCTTGACTCTCACATTGAATCGATCAACAAGATACAGAGGATTAAGAG
>CAZUHE010000048.1:0-8347 GCA_964620395.1 uncultured Dehalococcoidia bacterium | reverse complement strand
TTTGTCTTCATGATTGTGTTGGTATTGGCAAATATCGTGTGGGTCTATGATGCCCATGTGAAGAAAAAATGGCTTAACATCATCATAACTGTCAAAAAAGTCGATTACCGCGTGCGTGGAAACTTTATCGTAGAATTCACCCCCAGAAGCTCCAATATGAGCTTTTCCTACATATAAATTGTTGAAACTATCCCGTACATCGCGCCCTTCAATATGCCACTTCCCACTATGAACAGCATGATATCCTCCTTGATTCAACAATTGGCCTAAATCAGGAATATCTGCATGCATATGTCCACCATTAAATGGAACCCCATTTTCTGAACCATACACTCCAGTCATCCAACTAGCCCTTGCAGGAGCACAAACCGGATCTGCAGAATAACTCTTACGGAAGGCTATACCTTCCCTATGAAGCCAATCTATATTAGGAGTTTTAACATACTGATTGCCCAATGCTGACACGGCGTCCCAAGTATGTTGATCCGTATTGATAAAAATTATATTTGGACGATCATTCATACAATAGACTCACTGTAGGATTCTTCTAATATATAAGTCGATAGCATTGTAGATATAACAACGACATCCCCATTTCCTGTCATCCACCAATGAGACGGGGGCAGTCCTTTTCCAAAAACAGTGTATGCAGTTAAATCCCAAAATTTTGCCGATGCGTGAAATCTCCATTGATCAAGAAGCCTTACTTCACAACCGGTTTTAAGGCGTTCCAGATCGTCGAGGATAGATAAATCTTTCTGGCCACCTTTAGCAAGAAAACGCATGGCATCTACAAGGGCCCAATTACAAACTAACGGATGCTCAGGGAGCATCGAACCCACATTGAAAGTAAGGCCCTTACTGGTTTTGAGTTGTATGTCTGACCGGCCATTAGAATCGGCAAATGATCCTTCCAATGAAATAGAAGAATAAGATCCGTCAGAAGAATTTTGACTCTTTATAACCCACTGGGGCATCAAGGTCCTAAGCGGATCATTGATACATTTAAAGTCTAAATTTAACTTTTCTCCACTTGTGACATTTTTGTGGTTCACGTGGTAATGCCACGACCCGTTAGACTCCAAATCCCTCTCGATAGAAACGGTACCTATTCGAAGAGTGTCTGTTTCCTTTGGATCATCTCTTTTCCAGGAATTGGAAAAGTTGGGCAGGATGGCAAATACATCTCTTTTGATTGTGGAATTGGATGCATGTTTGATACTTTCCAATCCAGATGAAAGTATTTTTTCAAACTGCCGCCCATACCCCAGCTGCGCCCATTGTGGGGTGTAATCAAAGCTCCAATGTAATTGGTTTTCCATATTTGCCCTACGGTTTTTCTAATAGCGGGCGGTCACATAAAACATTGAACGAGCAATCACCCTGGGAATTCTCCAATTTTCAGTTTATGGATGGTATATGACCATTTTCAATTCGGTCATTTCCTCCACCGCATACTTAGGGCCTTCTTTACCCATTCCACTTTCCTTGAGCCCACCATATGGCATTAGATCAGCTCTCCATTGGGGCCCAGAGTTGATCATAAGGTTTCCAGAATCCACCTCACGGGCAAACTTCATCGCCCAGTCTATATTCTGTGTAAATATAGCAGCACTTAAACCGTAATTAGAGTCATTCGCCATCGCAATTGCCTCTTCAATATTGGATGATGGCGTAACTGCAACAGCGGGTCCAAATAATTCGTCACAAGATATACGCATCTCCGGTTTAACATCTGCCAAAACTGTTGGGGCGTGTAATGCACCTTCATAATCACCACCCACCACGGTTCTAGCTCCACCTGCCACTGCCTCATTTATCCATTGATTTACCCTAACTGCATCTTGAGGTCGCACCATCGGTCCCATTTTCACCCCTTCATCCAAAGGATCTCCCGTGCTAATCTTCTTGACACTCTCAGTCAAAGCATCAAGATAGTCACCGTATATTTTCCTGTCTGTAATTATTCTTTGTGCGGATATACAGACCTGACCGGCGTTAGAAAACCCACTGGACACAGTTCCCGCAACCACTTTCTCAATATCTGCATCGGCCATTACAATCAGAGGGGAATTAGACCCTAATTCCATCGTCACCTTTTTAAGACCGGCCGAATTACAGATATGTTCCCCTACATCCCTACTGCCAGTAAAGGTAATCTTACGGATCCGGGAATCTCCGACCAAGGCGTCACCTATTGAGGCGCCTGATCCCGTTATGCATTGAATGGCATCAGATGGAAATCCAGCCTCAATTAATATTTCAGTCAGTTTAAGGGCTGATAAAGGCGTATCTGACGCTGGTTTGATAATTACTGCATTCCCGGCTGCTAATGCGGGGCCAACTTTGTGTGCAACCAGATTCAACGGAAAATTAAACGGTGATATGGCAGCGACAATTCCACATGGCACACGCAATGTGAATCCAAGTTGTCCAGTCCATGTAGGCGCCCCATCCAGAGGAATCACTTCCCCTGTTATACGTTTTGCTTCCTCTGCAGCCCCCGTCATAGTTTGTATTGCCCTTTGAGCTTCCCCAACACCTTCAGATATTATCTTCCCTTCTTCCATGGTAATAGTTTGGCCGAGATCATATTCTCTTTCTTTCATCAAGCTAACAGCTTTCATTAATCGGTCGTATCTTTCATAGCCAGACATTTTGGCCATCACCTTTGCCCCTCTTTCTGCACTGGCAATAGCTGTCATAACGTCATCAACACTGGATTTTGGTACTGTATCGAATATTTCGCCGTTAAAGGGATTAACAACATCAATTTTTTCGTCTCTATCAACCCAGCTACCATCTAAATACATTTTCATCTGAATATACTCCCAGTTAAGTTACGAATTAGATATCACCTATGCTACTACACCTAGTCAAACTGTGAGGCGGCTTTTGATAAGTCAAAAAATCGCCTTTTCCGCGAGAACTCGCCGTATGAACAAACGACTTTTTTGACTGTTTCGTATTTTTCCATCCAATGCATCAGCATTTTTCCATCTTTGCATTATGTTCGCAATTAGTTCTTTTTCTACATCCTCATATTTTTGTTGACCCGCAAGGTTTTCGAATTCTCCGGGATCATTTTTTAAATCATATAATTCTATGTCTGAGGGTTCGCCGACAGAATCTCCATGACTGTAGCAAAGCTTGAAAGAATTTTTCCTGATCATTGCCCTAGGTCTATCGGTCCCATGAGCCAAATGCTCTGAAAATGCCTCCCCTTTAAGGGCCGGCTCCTTCCCAGACATAACCGGGACTAAGGATTCCCCATCCAGTTCCATCAAGTCAACAACTTCCGGAGAAACCTCAGCGAGGTCTAATATTGTTGCAGTTACATCCACTAGGGATACGGGTACGTCATGACGTGTCCCTATGCTCAATTTATTGGGCCAACTAACCTGTAATGGGACACGAACCGATTGTTCATAAAAATTCATCTTCCTCCACAACCCGTGTTCCCCAAGAGATTCGCCGTGGTCAGAAGTGTGTATTACAACGGTGTTTTCTAACAGCCCCTGATCCTCCAATGTTTGCAAAAGTCGGCCAATTTTGTCATCAAGATAAGTTATTAAGCCATAATAGGCAGCTCTTGCTCGACGAACTTCATCCTCTGAATAACCGTCAAAGTTCAACGCCTGCCTTGTTCTTCGGGCAGCCTCAGGCAGATTTTCTAGGTGCCCAGGAGGATTAGCAGGAAGATCAGCATATTTCGGGTAATACATGGAAAAATATGGCTCTGGAACGACAAATGGGAAATGTGGTGCCACGAATCCCACGCAAAGAGCCCATGGATTCGACTGTCTATCCTCGGATCTGAGATATTCCAAAGCTTTTTCTTCTATTATGTCGTCAGCATCTATCATTGGGGTAGATCCGGCACATGCCTCCTGAACGCTAGGCCAGGGATCTGAAGCAGTAGGAACCCCATCTTCCCAGGGAAATATGGGATGTCGTCCACCTGAATCAAGGTTGAGGGATGCTCGATCATTCTCTGGGGGATCGCCGTGCGGATCATAGGCCAATTGATCTTGAAAACCATGTAGCTTATCGGGCCCAATTAGATGCATTTTTCCTGACAAGGCACAATCGTAACCCTCCAATCGCAGAGCATATGGCCATGTCATTACATCGGACTCAAGAGGAGTCGCGTTATCCCAACCTTCACAATTAGAAACATGCTCTCCAGTCATAAATGACAATCGCGATGGGACACATAAAGGAGAATTACAATACGCTGCATCGAATGTATTCCCCTGCTGTGCAAGTTTATCCATATTTGGAGTTCTCACAAAAGGATGCCCGTAAGCACTCGACCACATAGGAGCATGTTCATCAGACATAATCACAAGAAAATTAGGTTTTTGATTGCTGGTATTAGTCACTTTATTCTCCATAAACCTATGATTCAAGAAACAAGTTGGGAACGCCATCGGAAACGAATTAAATCGTATGGTACCATCTGCGACAAAGAGGACCATTTTTCGATATATGAAACCTTAATATAGATTTTCATGACAAAACTCATTACCAAGTAAAGAGACAACTGGAGGAATTAAATCTATGACTACCGCAAAAGATATGTTCATACACCCCGGGCCACAGCCAAATGGGCTCCAAGCCTCGGAAGACGGCCTCTGGGTAATCGATCAAGTAGATAACCATATCTACAAGTTAGACTGGGAAAAAGGATATGTGCTGGAAAGAATACCCGCCGAGGTAGCACATTCAAGTGGGATCACCCTAGGTGGAGGAAATATTTGGATATCGTCAACGTTTGACGTGGCATCAGCCGGGGATGACGGATCCCCAAAAATAGTGAAGTGTAATTCAGATGGATCTACGGTTGATCGATTCGACACCCCGGGTATTGGTTTTGTATCGTACCCTGACCGCCCTCCAGCCGACAGAATCACGGGTGCACACGGGCTGGAATGGGTAGATGAGGAAAACCTGTGGGTTGCTGTGCCTCCATCCCAAACCATTTATTTAATGGATCCAAAGACGATGACCATAAAGCGCTCAATCCCTTCACCTGGTAGCCGTCCCCACGGATTATTTGTTAAAGGTGATCACATGTGGCTGGCCGACACCTCTCTGTGCAAAATACACAAGATGGATACTAGTGACGGAACCGTTGTTGAGGAAATAGACATACCGTCCCCAGAAGTACATGGCATGACGTTGTTTGAAGATACCATTTGGTTCGCCTGCGCGATGACACGACGGATTTGCACTGTAAGTCTGTAGGACCAAATACAAAATTATTTCAAAAATTATCGCTTAACCACTCAGCAGCTTTTTCAGCAATCATGATTGTCGTAGCGTTGGTGTTGGCACGAACCACATCTGGCATAACCGACGCATCTATTACCCTCAAACCTTCAACCCCGTGAACCTTCATATATTGATCAACCACTGCCATCGGATCAGACGAGGGGCCCATTTTGCACGTTCCACATGAGTGATGCTGGGTTCCGACATTGTCCAACATCCAATTATCAAGTGCCTCATCTGATTCAAGCTCCTCGTCAGACGGGGATACTCGCTCTGGCAATAAAGAGGATAGTTTTTCAGATTGTGTTATTTCGACGCAAAGTCGAATAGCCCCTCTCATTCGCTCACGATCCCATGGGTCGGCCAAATATTGATAGTCAAGGTTAGGATGATCATGCGGGTCCGATGTCGCTAAAGTGACCCTCCCAGCCGTTAGTGATTTCTGTAACGCTACTGAAAAACCCGAATATGTTTCACCTTCCGGAATCTCAACCGTAGCGGGCCTATGTTCACTGGTCATCAATATAGGACTCATTTGCATGTCATTTTTGTGCGGTGACCCCGGCGTTGTGTATCGCATACCTACCTGTATTGCCGGCCCATCAACTGGCAAGTGGGGCATGTTGGTTTTGAACATCATGAAACACGATGGGTGATCCCTTAGGTTTTCTCCCACACCTTTTAAATCTTTCAAAACTGAAATCCCCATCTCTTTGAGGTGATCCTCAGGCCCTATACCCGAAAGCATCAATAATTGGGGCGAGTTTATGGCACCACCACTGAGTATAATCTCGTTACCAAAAACAGTAAAAACCTCTCCTCCACTGTCGGCCTGTACTCCGATTGCCTTGTTCCCGTTGAAGAGTATTTTATGAGCCAAAACATCCGCACGAATAGTGAGATTCAACCTGTGTCTCGCCATAGAGAGATAAGTCAGAGATGTACTCATCCGAACACCATCCACGTTATTTAAAGGGCGAGGTCCCACTCCTGTAGCGTCCGGATGGTTTTGGTCTGGGGCCTCAGGATACCCTGCAGAGACACAAGCGTTCCAGAATTGATTAGCTACAGGATCCAATTCTTCTCGAGAGTATCTGCGCACCGGGATTGGCCCATCCCCTCCATGAAAGTCGTCAGCCCCAAAAGTCAGATCATTTTCAGATTTGCGGAAATATGGCAACACCTTGACATAAGACCATTCTGAATTGCCTTGTTCAGCCCACTCGTCATAATCATCTGGGATCCCGCGGAAAAATACTTGCCCATTCACAGAGCTAGACCCCCCTGTCAATTTTCCTCTGGGGAGCGGAAAGAGGGGTCGATCCGGTGTGGCGGTAGCCATATATCCCCATGTGTTAGCTTCAGGGCCATATGCTGCATCCCAAACATTATTTCCATACTTTACATGGTCTGGCAAAGTATGGAAGTTTGGATAATCAGGTCCCGCTTCAAGCAACAAAACTGAATGATCTCGGTTCTCGGTCAATCGGGAAGCAAGGACCGCACCAGCAGACCCCGCCCCGACTATTATCGTGTCATATTTCATATCACGATACTACCTATCCCTCAAGGTAGTTTCAAGATGCCATTTGGTTTATATATTCCATCAAATAAAACCAGAGAAGAGTAATGGCAATAACCCGGTTAGGGATTCACATAAAGCGATTGAGGTTTATAAATTGTGCATATATAGCTAGAAAGGGAACGATTTAATAGATAGAATCGGAACAATATGTATTTTATTAATATTTATTATTAGGTTGGTCAAAACAATTCAGTTGAGACATATAGGAGTAATAAATGCTTGGTTCAAAAACTACAGGTTTAATGCTCATTACAGCATTCATCATTCTAGTGTTCGTGATTGTTCCCATAGTCTTGATGGGCGACGCGGTGACCCCCACTGAAATTATCGATTGGGCCGTATCAAACAGTGGCACTGCGGAAATTGTGATCATGCTCAATATGATTGCTAACATACTTTTGATCATCTTTACCGTTGGATTTATCTCTTGGGCCCATAGCATCGACAATTCAAACGCTGCTATTACGATTGGTAAATATAGTGCAGTCCTAGCACTAGCGCTCCTTTGGATCGGCGACGTATCTCATATGGCGGCTCTACAGACGGCTACAGATAATACGGATTATTCTGATGGCTTACTAAGACTAGCTCCCAATCTAATAGTGCTCAGCCACACCCTTACCTGGATAGGCATGTTAACTATCTTGGGGAGTTTCTTCATTGTCGGGGCCACCGCCTACCTCAAAAAGGTGGGTACTCCAGTCCTCAACGGGCTTCTTGCCATCGTGGGTATAGTAGGATGCGTTGGCGGATTTATCCCAACAGAGATGGATTGGATATTCTGGGTCGGCGGGTTCCTTATCGGGTTCATATTGATGGGAATTATCGGGGTACAAAAAGTAATGCGATCCTAACCTCTCATTTGAAATAAAACTTATTAACCTACACAGGAGAAACAAGAATGCTCAGTTCAAAATCTATTGGTGTAATGCTTATAAGTGGCATCGTAGCTTTCCTATTATTTTTCGTATCACAGCTTATTCAGGGTGATACAGGGGAAGGAATAGAAGGTGCCGTCGCATGGGCCGCAGAAAGCAATGATTGGCAAACAATAATGCCACTTCGAATGATTGGCGGTCTTATAATGATCGTATTTACCGTTGGTTTCATCTCATGGGTCAATACCCTCAATGAAGCCGATGCATTATTACAGATCGGTAAATTGATTGCTGTTTTATCCCTAATTTTGATCTGGATAGGGTCATTGGCCCAATTTGGTGGATTTGATATCTCTGGCGAAAATACGGATGCTGCCTACGCTCTCATAAAATTGGCTAGAATGGGAAACTGGGTTGGAGTACAAATGTTCATGCTTAGTTTCTTCGTTGTTGGTGCAACTGCCTATTTTAGAAAATTAGGTTCACCTGTATTAAACGGTATATTAGGCATATTTGGACTACTTGGTTTCGCAGGGACTTTCATAATATGGATATTCTGGGTTGCCTGTTTCCCACTATCATTGATCGTCTTGGCTATAACCGGTGT
>CAZUHE010000047.1:0-8504 GCA_964620395.1 uncultured Dehalococcoidia bacterium | reverse complement strand
AAACAGAAAACGGATCCGCTTTTTTTAACCAAGTATGTTTTCCGAAAACAAACATACCGGCCAAAGTTACAGATCCGTAAAGAACAATCATAAAAGCAAGGTTGAAAGGCTTTGATCCACTAGGGTATACATTTTCTATCCAACCAAAAAGTAAAAACAAAGCCAACGCAGGCCAAGCATCTACATGTTCAGGCCATTTATAGAAAGAAGCCCTCTTCCCAAACACATGTTCACCCCACTCAAATATAACCAAAAAAGGGTTAGCAATTGCCCAAACATTTCCAATTAATGCAACTATATAACCAATACCGATCCACCATATTATCCAGAACAATGTAGGCAGAAGATTATCTAATGGATCTGGCGAACCATAAAGCCCAGAAAAAATAGCTATCAACACAATCAAGACCGATGAAACACGAAATATTTTGGTCGTGGCTTTGGCCAATAACCTAAAAGAAGTGGAATTCCACAAATCCCGTTTGGGATAGTCAGGGTACGAACTCGTGCTCCTTATAAACAACCCAATAACTACAAACGACAACGCTACTGTCATTCCAGCCCCAATAACAAAATAACTTAAAGGAATCGGGAGATCGTATCTTTCCCCAAAACCATGAGAACTAACTGCAGGAGTTACCATGCTAACCAGCAAAATAATGAATGCGAAGGTTACGACTAATCTAGTTAAATTATTCATAGAACTTCCATTTACAACCTGTTCTCATTATGGCCGCACTTCTAGAGTAACAAGGGTTTTCTCCTCATCTTCGTGTGTTCCGTGTGTTCCATGTCCCGTCGTGGGAGGGTTTCCGCTCGTTATCCTTACTTTATTCTCAGTATCAATCTCCCAACGTATCGTAGTCCCAGGCTTAACAGTGACCTCCGATGGTTCAAATACATGATGGTCATCAGATACGCTTATTACTGAGGGCGCATTATTTGCCACATCAGGTACAACCTTTATCAGACCAACTGCGTCATGACTCATGTGATCGTGAAACGGAATAGTTCCCTCTTTCATATCAACAGGAATGTTATATTCAAAAACATCGCCTATTTGCAGGGTATCTGACTCAAATAATGCAGCGTGATCAGACAAATGAGATTCATGGCCTGAGTGATCGGCATGCATTCCGTCTGAGGAATGAGAAGTGATGACAAACCGGCCCGTAGCCTTTGCGTTAAATTCTATTGTCGCTGTATCATGAGCTACTATTTGTTTTTCTATATCGTAACCATGTAAGTGAACGGCTAAGGATTGATCAGAGGTAAAAACAAGCCTGATATTTTCTTCCTTACGTACAATGATATTTCCATCATGGTTAATTACTTTCCCTTCTTCAATCACAACAGATATTTCTCTAATATCATCTGTGTTTTTCTTCACCTCTTGGGTAGAGTTTGTGCAACCTAGTAACAGCAATATTAAAGTCATTGCTGGCAAAATTAATTTTTTTATCATTTTAATCCCCATTTATCTACATAATCACTTGGAAATCATTGTCTAGACTTTTTCATATACTCTTTGATCCATGCTCTTACTGAAAACCCAATAACCATAAGAATTAAAAGTAAGAGCCCAAAAGTTGCTATTGGCAACAACGGGTTTCTTGCAACAACTTCTATCAAAAAGGTGGCTTCGCCTGCACCATCAGACCCAGACACATTAATTGTTATTTGCCATAGTCCCTCATGCTGCACATTAACATCAAGTTCATAATAGAAGGGATCCAATAGCGAGTTTTGCATTTCTTGAGATCCAATTTCCTGGCGTTCAATCGCCGGCAATGTTCCTCTCAAATTTACATCTACGTCGGAATATCTGTCTCCAGTTAGCGAATCAGCCACATATACCGCGAAATGGATAACGCCTGGATAAGGAGACGGCGGGACAGTACCAACACCTATTTCATAAGACCCTGAGGTTTTTTTTTGATAAGTTTGCACCGCTCCATTCCCTTCCAAAACAGAAAAGGATAGGGATAAAAACATAGCAAAAGTCAACAGACCAAATATTGTCTTTTCAGGAAATCCCAACAAGTAACTCCCACTCCAAAAGCTGATATCAGACCAATCCATATTTATCAGTCTGACCGACCGAATATAGCCGAGTATCAAATACGTTATTTGAAAATAGCCACTTACATTTGGAAAGAAATCTTGGGTGGAGGTAATTCTGGATGCAAGAAAAGAATTATTGGCTCATCAATATCATCATAAGTACCATTAAGGAATTTTGTGGATTCTTTTTGAGGTTTTACTCTCATGTCGCTCATGTATCGGGACCATGTTCCAAAACCCATGAATGCACTATTCGTGTTGACAAATACATCAACTGATATAACTGAATCATTTTCATGAAAATGATTCAGTTTGCTCGAATGTGTATGAGATTGACCTTGTATAAAATGCGAATGTTCCGGGTAGAGTTCTACGATATGGTGGTCAAAGTGAAAGAAAAGAGATGGGACCAGTAGAACCATAGACAGCACCAAGGAAGGAAGTCGCCACATTATTGAGTGAACCATGTGGAATCTTAACCTATGCATCCATCATGGATAAGCTGAGATTGTTTTTACACACCGCCTAGACCTCAAGCCCCAACACAGAAGCAACCGTTTCCATATCTTTATCACCTCTACCGGAAAGGCCAACTAAAATGACTTGTTCACCTGTAAGTTTGGGAGCTAATTGTGAAACATAATAAACCGCGTGAGCAGGCTCAAGAGCAGGAATTATACCTTCCGTTTCACATAACAACCTAAACCCTTCTAAAGCCTCTGTATCAGTAACGCTAACATATTCAGCTCTGCCTATATCGTTAAGCCAACTGTGTTCTGGGCCAACACCTGGATAATCAAGTCCTGCAGATATGCTGTGAGTCTCCATTATTTGACCATCTTCATCTTGAATAAGATATGACATGCTCCCATGCAGGACTCCTACATCTCCCGCTGTAATTGTAGAAGAATGGCGACTCGTATTGACACCATCTCCACCCGCTTCAACTCCGACCAATTTTACATCCTCACAGGAAATAAATTCATAGAACAATCCTATCGCGTTACTACCACCACCCACACAAGCGATTGCATAATCAGGTAACTTTCCTTCCAGAGAAACAATTTGTTCTTTAGCCTCTCTACCTATAACACTTTGAAAGTCACGAACTATCAAAGGATATGGGTGGGGGCCAACAGCACTTCCAATCAAATAATGGGTAGACTCAACATTCGTTACCCAATCTCGAATAGCCTCATTAATAGCGTCTTTCAAAGTGCGACTGCCAGATTCAACTGGCCTCACATCTGCACCCAGTAATTTCATCCGAAATACATTTAAGGCCTGCCTCCTTATATCCTCGGACCCCATATATACAACACATTCAAGACCAAGCATTGCACACACAGTTGCGGTAGCAACCCCGTGCTGCCCGGCTCCAGTTTCCGCGATAACGCGATTTTTACCCATCTTTTTTGCTAGAAGGCCTTGACCAAGAGCATTGTTAATCTTGTGGGCACCCGTGTGAGCAAGATCTTCTCTTTTAAGATAAATTTTTGCCCCTGCCATTTTTTTTGTAAGATTTTCAGCAAAATAAAGCTCTGTCGGCCTACCAACAAAGCTTTTCAAGAGACTTGTAAACTCTCTTTGGAATTGAGTATCTTTTCTACAAGCCTTGTAAGATTCCTCTAACTGGTAAACAGCCGGCATAAGCGTTTCCGGTATGTATCGTCCGCCGTAATCTCCAAATCTCCCCGATTCATCTGGGTAGTTATGAGGCTTTAGGTTTGTTGACAATTTACTATCTGCCTTTATATACATATTTCTTCTATCAAGTTAGAAATAGCTACATCGAGTCAATTGCAAACTAATTATAGTTATTGTTGGCAAAGGTTACCAATTCTTTGGAGGGAATGATTGCATCAGCAAAGCCTAATTGCAAAAGGAACAAAATTAGGAGTTAAACACTAGAGTTAGTACAAATCTTGAAACAGGAAATAAGTTACAAGGACCTATTTGGCAATTTTTTATGACTTCACGGCCACAACATCTAACCAGTTCCTTGGCACATGTGAGACGTTTAATTCAGAATAAGTTTGGCGAATTCCTTCTTGTAAGGCTGCGCTTGCTTGCTTCATAGGAACTCCAGGCATAGTTCCTTCTATAAAGTCAGAAAAAGTACAGATGTCGAGCCAACCTTCGATAGGAACCTGAACAGTGTCTACTTCACACTTAACAACCTTCAGACCATTTCGTTCCATAAGATCACTATACTCGTCTGATGTAAGCTGTCTCCTTGATTCCACTTTATGTGATTTATTAGGACTCATACCATATTGACGCCGTAATATACGGAAGGCTTTAAACATCCATTTACTGTAGAAGGACTTCGAATCCTCATGCTGACCTCCCTCATAAAAGGAGGTGTTAAATGCGAACTTCCCTCCAACTCTAAGAGAATTTGCAATATCCGCCACCACTGCATCCTTATCCGGAACATAGTGAATTGCATTACAGTAGACAACAGTATCCACCGATTCTTTCAACGCCTCTGAAACATTTTCAACACCCAACTGGACATATTTAACGGCATTATTAGATATATCCTTTAGCTCTTCCATAGCCGTCTTTAAAGCACTATTGGAGTGATCAAGGGCAATTACAACCGTATCCCTAGTTTGATTAATTCTCTCAAGAATCAGTCTCGTCACTCCACCAGTTCCGCAAGCCAAATCTACAACCCTTTGATCCTCACCAACATCCGCCATATCTACCAATTTGGCGTTTAAAGAATCATAAAATTGGTTTTTAGAAAAAGTAGCAAAAGAAAAATCACTTCCAGCCATCACGTTAATCCTAGTCAGTAAACTTATGTTTTCAGATTCATCAAGTCACAAATTCGACCGTCTCCGAATTATAACATTCATATAGTCAAGACGTTATTAAGTTGGAACGCCTTTCACAACATATTATCAATCCGGGTAAATCAAATTGAAACCAGCAGGCTGGTATGTACCTAGTGTAGCTCCTGCCACAACAAGCCCAACTTTTTGCACATTATTTCCTTTCTTTAGGACATCTATAGATCCGTTATTATTTTCATCAAGTATTACTTCTCGAATTGTGTTGGTACCATCAAAACGGAACTCCACTAGCCGAACTATAAATTTCTGTGGCAAAACATTGTTAACCAATACAAAACCTTCTGGATTCCATTCTTTTGAAAGAACGTTAAGACTTAAGTCAGCCTCTGGGATTTGGAATCCGTCTATTAGGACTCCCTCCAGGTTAACCGCATCGTCTGTAATATATTCGAATCTCATTAATACTTCTTGCCCCGAATACTTGGCCAATTCAACATCATGCACCGACCAATCGCTTGTACCGGTATAAGCATTGCCATAATTGGAGCCTGACGGATTATAGTTGGTAGTTATTGTTGCTTCTTCGAGGGTTGTCCAGGTAATCCCTTGATCAACTGAGACAGCGAAATAAAGGTAATCCCAGTCTTCTTCAATATCATGCCACATCTTAAATTTCGCTGTAGGTTTCTTCACGTTAGTAAGATCAACGTTGAACGTCAATGTGGTGTTTATATAATCCCCGGTGTTGGACCACCAACAAATCTCTGGACATTTTGCCTTGAACCTTTGAACCCATTTCTCCCCAATGAAGGAAATAGTTTTGCCTCGAAATTGCTCGAGGTCAAAATACTTGGTTGCATATTGTGGTACTTCATGCCTAACATTTTTTCTATATTCTGGCCCAGAAATTTCCTTGGGACCATATCTATAATTATCCAATATCCACTTTGTAAATTCCTGATCAAAGCTGGAATCATATCGCGCCAACCACTTATTCAAACCCCTCACTCCATCCTCCTGCTCACTAACAAGCTTTGATAGAGTTGAGGTTGCGTCATTTTCATTAATCATGAAATTAAAAAAACTGGCTGACGCAGCGTAGTCATGCAGAGATTCCGTGGGGTCCGACGACCAGAAATTCAATTGTGTGTCTGGTTTTCTAAGATGATATTGTTGAAAACTGCTCTCTAAATTAAGTAGTTTCACTCCCAGTTCAGACAACCCTTCATTTACCCAAGACTCTTCTCCTGGATCATACTTATTATGAATGGCATGTTGATATTCGTGAGCAAGCACGGCAAGATATCGGCCTGTACCAATCGGAATTTTTCGCGGATCCATAAAAATTATCTCACGTTCGTTACTGGAAGGGTGTACCCACCTCGGATATGAATCTGCGCTGCTAAAATATCCCGCAGCCCCTTCCAGGGGAGTATTCAAAACAGCGATCTTACTATCCCCAGGAAAGTCTCCAAATAGCTCTGACATCGCTGGATAAATATCTTCATCAAAAACAGTCCCTACCTTCAAAAATAACCCGCTATCCCTAGGTAACCTAACATCCAAATACCAGTATGCATTATCAGAGATATGCATAAGTTCCGCCTCAACTTCATACATAGAGGCATCTCGCAGGTTTGTCACTGTAAATTGTTCTATGTGACCCACTTTTTTTGGCTTGGATTCGACTAAGTAGCCAGATGTATCATGACGACTTTCCTCACCTCGATATTTACGAGCAAGAGAAAAAGGATCCTTATCTTTGGGAATAATCATCTCTCTCTCTTGATACAGCACCTCCTCAGTCTGATCACCCATGGAAAACAAACCGTGATTTCGAATCTTTTTTGAATAGCAATCTGCTGTAAAGATAAAGAGAAACAAGATAACAACCATCGGCAAGATGAAGGACTTAAATTTTGTTAAAAACATACCGAAGTTTTTAACCTCAATTAAATTGACTCATTGCCGCATCAATTCCTTCTGCCAAAACACATTCAACAGCAAGCATCCCTTTCTGTGTCGCCTCGTCAATTAACTTGGCCTCCTTAGAAGTTGGCCTACCCAAAACATAAGCAACCTGCTCCTCCTGCTGCTCAGGCATACCAATACCGATCCTCAATCTAGGAAACTCATTAGAAGACAGAGAATTTACGATAGACCGTACGCCGTTATGTCCACCAGCACTCCCTTTTGCTCTCAAGCGAATCTTTCCCACAGGTATATGTATATCATCATAAACAGCTAACAATTGACTTGGAAATATATGATATCTGGATAATAAATAGGTCGCAGCTTCCCCGCTTTTGTTAACAAAGGTTCTAGGGCGAGCCAACACTATATGAAAATTCCCTATTACACCTTCGGCGACATGAACAACTCTGTTTTTATTTGAGAAAGATAATCCCAATCGACCGGCTAAAACATTTACAAAGTCAAAACCTATGTTATGCCTAGTGTTTATGTATTCAGATCCAGGATTACCCAGACCTACAACAATCATATCGACTTTCTGGCTAACCATCACTTAATTTCTCCAAAAACGCAAAGAAATATTTGCTGCGCCTGTAATAAAGCCATTTCAGTCGCCATAGGTACATTAATCCAATTTTAGCCATCGATTCAGACCCTGATATTGTCTCAAACGCTTGTCGATTTGTCGAAAGCATCTACATCATATTTCGCACCTTGCAGCAGAGCCCTTGTTAGATCAGCACCATCAAAATCTGCTCCCCTCAAATCAGCCCAACTCAATTTGGCTCTTACAAGATTTGCGTTTGTTAATTTCGCCTTTGAAAGATTAGCCCGGTGTAGATTCGCACCTATAACCCTTGCAGTACTTTGAACCGATGTCGTCGCAGCTCCACTAAGATTAGCTGATACCAGATTCGCACATCTCAGATTCGCACCTTTTAAATTTGCAATCGCTAAATTAGCGCGTGTCATTATAGCGTTTTCAAGGTTAGCACCTTCCAGATTAGCACCTTTCAAGTTCGCTCTTGAAAGATCTGCCCCACTGAGATTTGCCCGGGACAAATTTATACCAGGCATTGATAACTTTGATAAATTGATATTAGACAAATTTACACCTGTCAAAGGAATACCATCTCTAAGCATGGTTAAGAATTTTTCTCGATTAATATGCAAGTTAAACACACCTTCCTGATTGTATTAATCTCACTACACTATTCTGTCCTTAGGCTAACATCTATAAAATGTATATGTTGATCCAATAAAGACGGCAATACATTAAGAATATCAAATGGCAAACAACATGACAGATGACTTATCAAATCAATCAGAAAAAATAATATTCTTCGACGGGCGGTGCAACCTATGTTCCAAGACTGTCACTTTTGTACTAAATAAAAATAAAGGCGTTAGTTTTAAGTTTGCCTCACTTCAATCCGATACCGCCACCTGTTTGATACCAAGATATGCCACCCCCGCCAACAGTGATATTTCCCCTAAAAGTATTGTGCTTTTTACACATGGGAGAACATTGATTCGCTCAAAGGCTATTGAGGCGATATTGCTAGATTTAGGTGGGGTCTACAGAATACTAGGCCACCTAGCAAAATTAATTCCTCTTTTTCTAAAAGACGCAATTTACGACTTCATTGCGAGAAATCGCTA
>CAZUHE010000046.1:0-8512 GCA_964620395.1 uncultured Dehalococcoidia bacterium | reverse complement strand
CGAAAGTTTGTGCTATTTTGGACCGCAATGGCTTAAGACCTTGCCGATATCTAGTAACAAAGGATGGCCTTTTGGTCATGGCATCTGAAACTGGAGTTCTGGATGTGAATCCCGAAGATGTTCTATACAAGGAAAGAATCTATCCAGGGAAAATGTTCCTACTCGATACAAAAGAGGGGAAAATTTATCAAGATGAGGAAATAAAAAGTCAGCTGGTAAGCCGAAAACCATATGAAAAATGGCTGTCTGAAAACAGGGTCTTCATGGAAGACCTCGAAGATGTGACAAAAACTGACCTAGAAACAGTTGATGAAAATTTGTTGATTAAACTGCAAAACACATTTGGGTACACATTAGAGGACATAAGAATAATACTTGAGCCCATGGGCAACACCGGATATGAACCAACCGGTTCAATGGGCAATGACGCACCTCTAGCAATTCTTTCGCAAGAAAACCCTCTTCTTTTCAATTATTTTAAACAGTTGTTTGCTCAAGTCAGCAATCCACCACTAGATGCAATTAGAGAAGAATTAGTTACATCCTTGCAAGCTACGATAGGAGAAGAAAGAAACTTATTTGAAGAAACTCCGGAACACTGTAGACAGATAACCTTAAAAAAACCCGTTATTGCAAACGCGGACATTCACAAGTTAGCCAACAATACACAAACAGGATTAAAAGCCCACAAGATACAGATCTTGTTCGACGTCAGTGATGATAACGGGCTTCAAAATGCAGTTCAACGTATACAAGAAGAAGCCGATGAAGCAATCAAGAAGGGTTGTTCCATATTAATTTTGTCTGACCGGGGAGTAGATCGCCACACGGCAGCTATACCAAGTTTACTAGCTACCTCAAGCCTACATCACCACCTTATACGAAACGGAACCAGAACAAAAGTTGGAATAGTGGTTGAAACAGCAGAAGCAAGGGAGGTAACCCACTTCGCCCTATTAATCGGATATGGAGCAGGAGCGATAAATCCTTATTTGGCCTTTGAAACTCTTGAAAACCAATTCAATAAGAACGCACTTCCACCTGACATGACCAGATCAAGCGTTATTACCAATTACCTCACCGCAGCCAATAAGGGTATTTTAAAAATAATGTCCAAGATGGGCATATCTACAATCCAAAGTTATCGAGGAGCCCAAATATTTGAAGCGGTCGGGCTTAGTAAAAATTTTGTCGATGAGCATTTCACAATGACACCTTCAAGAATAGGAGGCATAGGGATAGAACATATCCAAAAAGAAACGATTGCAAGGCATAGATATGGATTCCGTGACAATCAGAAAGAAGGTGATTTGAACATCAAGTCAGGGGGCCAATATCAATGGCGCCGCGACGGCGAACACCACATGTGGAATCCTAAAACCATTGCTTCCCTGCAACATGCTGTGAAAAGCAACAGTTGGAATACCTATGAGGAATTCGCAGACTATGCCGACAAAGAAAACCAGAGGCTTAGCACTATACGGGGACTTCTGGAATTCAAGAATGACTTGCAATCAATTCCCATCGAAGAAGTAGAACCGGCCAAGGAAATAGTTAAACGATTCGCTACGGGTGCGATATCTCTTGGTTCCATAAGTAAAGAAGCTCATGAAACTATGGCCATTGCGATGAACCGTATAAATGCTAGAAGTAACACGGGCGAAGGAGGAGAAGACCCAGGAAGATATACGCCAGATGCGAATGGCGATTCAAGAAACAGTGCTGTCAAACAAGTTGCCTCAGGAAGATTTGGCGTAACTATAAATTATCTAAGCAATGCCAAAGACCTTCAAATAAAAATGGCCCAAGGAGCCAAACCTGGTGAGGGAGGGCAACTACCTGGGCATAAGGTAGATGAATACATTGGTTGGGTGCGAAATTCGACCCCAGGCGTGGAACTTATATCACCACCACCACATCATGATATATATTCAATCGAAGATTTAGCTCAATTAATACATGACCTCAAAAATTCAAATCCGGATGCAAGAATACATGTGAAACTTGTTGCCGAATCCGGTGTTGGAACTATAGCTGCCGGAGTATCCAAAGGGCACGGTGATGTGGTTCTAATAAGTGGCCACAGTGGTGGTACTGGAGCATCACCTGAATCCTCCATAAAGCATGCGGGCCTACCCTGGGAACTTGGGTTGGCTGAAACACAACAAGTTCTTGTTATGAATGACCTAAGAGGACGTATTGTCGTCCAAACAGATGGGCAAATAAAGACGGGCCGAGATGCTGTCATTGCTTTTCTTCTAGGGGCAGATGAAATCGGCCTAGCAACTGGTCCATTGATATCGATGGGATGCATCATGTTACGGAAATGTCACCTAAACACTTGTTCTGTAGGCATAGCAACTCAAGATCCTGAACTAAGAAAATATTTCACAGGTAAACCTGAACATGTTATAAATTATTTCTTTTTCATAGCTGAACATATGCGTAAAATAATGGCACAAATAGGAATAAAATCAGTAAATGACTTGATAGGAAAAGTGGATCTATTAGACACTCGATCTGCAATAAATCACTGGAAAGCCAAAGGGGTGGATCTATCACCTTTACTGCATAGCCCGGATGTACCAAACGATGTATCCAGAAGATGTGTCGAACAACAAGACCACGGACTACAAAACGCCCTTGACAATGAATTAATAAATGAAGCTCAAGACGCGATAGAAAATCAAGAGACGGTCAAGATATACAGAAAAATTGGCAATGCCAATAGAACAGTTGGCACCACCTTAAGTCATACCATAGCTAAAAAATATGGAGAGCAAGGCCTACCCAAAGGGACTATTACTCTAAATTTCGAAGGGTCCGGGGGACAAAGTTTTGCAGCTTTCCTTAGTAATGGAATTGATATTAACTTGAACGGCGACGCCAACGATTATTTTTGTAAAGGACTTTCCGGCGGCCAAGTAGTCATCAAGCCGCACGAAAATTCGAATTTTGTCGCCGAAGAAAACATAATTATAGGAAACGTAGCTTTGTATGGAGCCACCGGAGGGGAAGTATTTATTCGAGGCATAGCGGGTGAACGATTCGCTGTGAGAAATAGTGGAGCAAATGCTGTAGTTGAAGGCATAGGTGACCATGGTTGTGAATATATGACGAGGGGCAAAGTTATCATCCTTGGACCAACAGGAAGAAATTTTGCAGCAGGCATGAGTGGCGGCGAAGCCTTCGTTTTAAACGAGGATGGTAGATTCGAAGATTTATGCAACACAGGTATGGTCGGTTTGGAAATGGTCGAACAAGAAAATGACATAAGCGAGTTACGACGTTTAATTGAAAAACACTGTGAGTTAACCGGGAGCAATACAGCAAAGCGTATCCTGACGAACTGGGATGAAACTCTCAGAAAATTTGTGAAAATCATGCCACATGATTACAAACGAGTTCTATTAGAAAGAAAAAACAAAGAATAT
The DNA here is from genome assembly GCA_964620395.1 of uncultured Dehalococcoidia bacterium. GTDB lineage: Bacteria > Chloroflexota > Dehalococcoidia > Lucifugimonadales > UBA826 > CAZUHE01. The sequence continues at coordinate 5,078 of CAZUHE010000046.1, read as the reverse complement.
CAAGGGGCGACGGAATTAAATGGGTAAAGCAACAGGATTTAAGGAGTTTGGTAGACATACTCCTAAGCGAATTCCAGTAGCTGACAGACTTAATAATTACAGTGAAATTTACCTTGACTGGAATGAGCCAGAAGCCAGGAACCAAGGAAGCAGGTGCATGAACTGTTCCGTACCATTCTGTATGAGTGGATGCCCTCTAGGAAACTTAATCCCTGATTTCAACGACTTAGTTTACAAGGGAGATTGGAAAGCCGCTCTGGAGGAACTCCATACCACTAACAACTTCCCGGAATTTACGGGCCGTATTTGCCCGGCCCCTTGCGAGGAGTCCTGTGTTCTGAATATCAATCAAGACCCAGTCACTATTGAACATATTGAAAAAAATATAGCAGACATGGGTTGGGACAAAGGCTGGATTAAGCCAAATCCACCTAAATATAGAACTGGTAAGAAAATAGCAATAATAGGCTCCGGGCCATCGGGGTTGGCTTCCGCCCAACAACTTAATCGAGCGGGTCATACGGTGACTGTATACGAAAGGGCTGAGGATATCGGGGGGCTATTGAGATTTGGGATACCAGATTTTAAGCTGGATAAAAATGTATTGGAGAGACGTATCCTCCAAATGAAGAATGAAGGAATCAATTTTCTTACCAACGCTAACGTTGGAAAAGACATCCCTATAGATGGAATCACTACAACACATGATGCAATCTTGCTTACAGGAGGTTGTACAGTACCAAGAAATCTAGACATACCTGGTCGAGATTTACAAGGGGTTCATTTTGCGATGGAATTTCTAACCCAACAAAATAAACGAAAGGCGGGGATAGACATATCAGCGTCAAAAGAAATTTCAGCCAAAAACAAAAACGTGGTAATACTCGGTGGTGGTGATACTGGATCAGATTGCTTAGGTACATCACACCGCCAAGGGGCTACAAATGTCTTTCAATATGAATTGCTACCGGAGCCTCCAGCAACCAGGCGAGACGAAGATTTGTGGCCAAATTGGCCTCTTTTACTAAGGACTTCATCATCCCATGAAGAAGGTGGTGAACGTGACTACAATATACTTACAAAGGGATTCACAGGAACCAACGGTAAAGTAGAAGAGCTTCATGGGGTTCGGTTGGAATGGGGTGAACCCGACTCTAGTGGACGCCCAGCCATGAAAGAAATCGCAAACAGCGAGTTTACAATCAAAGCGGATTTAATATTGCTGGCAATGGGCTTTATACACCCTGAACGAGGTCAAATGATTGAAGATCTCGACATTGAGCTGGACCAACGAGGAAATGTAAAAACTGATCATCGTAAGATGACGACACGTGAAGGGGTTTTCGCAGCCGGTGATATGGTGCGAGGCCAGTCATTAGTAGTATGGGCACTCGCAGAAGGAAGAGAAGCCGCTAGGGAAATAGACAAATATTTGATGGGTTCAACCACCCTCCCAAAATCGGCAAGTACCTACTAGTATATTAGTCACTACTAACACAAACAAAATAACGCCATTAATAAATATCGAATTACAAAGGAGAAATCTAATGAATAAGCCAAAGGTGGCCCTTATATCTCCCGGTAACCCTAATTCTGATTTGATAAGAGAACAACTAAAAGACATCGAACACGAATTTGATGAATACGTTTGTAACAGTGAAGGCGAAACGATTGAAGCCATTAAGGGTGTAGACGTAATTATCAATCAAGGGGTGCCTATGCCTGACTCTGTAATTCGGGAAATAGATACTGCGCAAGCTATCGTAAGCATGGGACACGGGTTTAACCAAATAGATCACGAGTCGGCAACAGAACAGTCAGTCATGGTAGTGAACACTGCTGGATTTGTAACGGAAGAAGTGTCTAATCACACAATAATGCTTATTTTGGCATGTGCACGCAAATTAACGATATTGAACAAACTTACCAAACAAGGTAAGTGGGGTAAGGATACCCGAAATGCCCTAATGCCAATGCCTACGGTCACGGATCAAACGTTAGGCTTGGTATCACTTGGAAATATTGGACGAGCAGTAGCTCGCAAATCTCAAGCACTAGGTATGAAAGTCATAGCATATGATCCATACCTGCAGCCTTGGATCGCAAGAGAGTATAAAGTGCATATGGTCAGTTCTCTAGAAGAATTGGCACAAGAGTCTGATTTTGTTTCCATGCACACACCCTTAAACAATCAAACTCGTAAACTGGTGGGATCTGAATTCTTTAAGTCAATGAAACCAACATCTTATTTTATTAATACGTGCAGGGGCGGTACTGTTGATGAGAAAGCTTTGATAAAAGCGCTTCAAGGCAATGAACTGGCTGGAGCAGGATTAGATGTTTTTGAAGAAGAACCTACTTCACCCGAAAATCCATTATTAAAAATGGACAATGTAATTGTCACCCCTCACAGTGCTGGATCTTCCAACCGTTCAGGGGCAGCCGGGGAAACACAAATAGGACAAGAAACAGCACGCCTTTTAAAGGGTTCATGGCCTATGTCCCTCGTTAACCCAGAAGTAAGGTCAAAGATAGAGATTCGTCCACCAGCAACTCGTGCCTGAACATCCTACAACCTGCCACAGAAAAAATTAGCATCATCAATAATGGTTACAAATGAGAGTTATCGATGATTATTGACGCCCACACCCATATACTTCCGAAAGAAATAATACGGAACAAGGATCGCTACATTGAAACCGATGCAACGTTTGCTGACTTATTCTGTGTAGACAACTGTAAATTTAGTACCTGTGAGCAGCTCATACAAAGCATGGAAAACTCAGGAGTTTCCAAATCCATCATAATGGGTATGGGTTGGACAAATTCCGACTTGAACAGATACGTGAATGAGTACTTATTAGATTCAAGTGTAAGATATCCAAAACAATTGATTCCATTTACGGGAATCATTCCATCTTTTTTGAAAAAAGATCTAAAAGAGGCAGAGCGTTGCCTAAATGAAGGTTCTAAAGGGTTCGGAGAACTGCATGCCACCCAACAAAACATTGATATAACAAATGTAAAATTGATGGAACCTTATATGAATCTTCTAATGGAACGTGGACTTCCCATCACGATACATTGTTCGGAGCCAGTTGGTCACAGCTACCCCGGCAAGGGAACTACCACCCCAAATATTCTCGAAAAATTTGTTCGGAATTTCCCTAACAACAAAATTGTGATGGCCCACTGGGGTGGAGGTCTTCCCTTTTTTGAATTGATGCCAGAAGTCAAATCCCTATTCCGAAACGTATACTACGATACAGCTGCAACGCCATTCCTTTACGACCACACAATATTTGCGATTGGGACAAAAGCTGCAGGGGCTAACAAGGTTTTATTTGGTAGTGACTTTCCACTTTTGTCGCCCCAAAAAATCATCAGTCAAATAGACAACAGTGATCTGACTTTAGACGAGAAAAAATTAGTCTTAAACAAAAACACGTTGAATATGCTTCAGTCAGACATGTAACAATAACTTCTTTCATATCCAACAAGACCTTCACATCAATCAACCTACATAAGTGCTTATTCTACACAGTAACTCAGTTGTTAAATTTGTCACAAAGATGATACAATTACTGCCTAAAAACAACACCAAGGGTGGTGGAAATAGAGGATGAGAAATGTCTGAATATAATTTCCCTGATTGTAAAGAATGTAGCAATGGTAACTTGTTGCCGTTGTCTGATTTTGGTAGTCAAGGTGCTCCTATACACTACAAGGCGTGGGTCTGTAGCCAACCGAGTTGCGGTTTTAACATAAAAATACGAAATGGCGATGTTTACCTAAACGAGCCGATCGCAAGTGGGGCATCCCATTCGCCTAGAGTTAGGTAACATACATATAATTAAGACCCTGTAATATAATCTTAAGCGTCATAACTAAGGTGCATGGTGCCCTTGTTAGTTGATCAAGTTATGTGAAATCTTGATCATAGGAACCAGTGGGTCATATATGATTAAGGCAATCAATAGATCACGTACCCTTAAATTCACTGGTATTGTCATGCTATCAGTTGGATTGGTTTTCATAGTCGGTTTTGGATCATTATATCTGACCGGACTTATATCAGAATCCAACCTCGATAGTCTCAACGCCGTGTTGAGCGATACCTCATCCTCACACCAAGTAAAATCAGGTGACTCCAATGTTGGTTTTGCCACAACTACCCCCAGTATGGTGACCACTCACAAGGCTCCCCCAAAGAAATTACCGTCATATCAAAAATTTGAAGTTAATAACGACAATGCTAATACGCAAGTGAACCGTTCTGTCGATAATAACAAATCACAGGACAGCCCTCAGAATTTACCTATTCAACTCAATAATTCACCTGATGTGAACTACATCTCCAAAGAATTAATGAATAATTCCGCTCAATCTATTGAATCCTACAACAAACTTATCGCTGGCTACAGTTCTATTCAATTAGTTAAAAATATTCATCCCAAAGATTGGGCTAATCCAATATGGTCAGAAGTCGATGTATTTGTTCCATACGAATCAAACGGACTTCTACAAGAAAAGGAAAATGAATTGTCATCGGGGCCTGCACTATCGATGCAAATACCCTTGATAGGAGTTGATTCAAACATAGAAAACTTATCAATCGTTGAGAAGGACGGGGTCAAAGCATACGAAAATCCCAAAAACGTTGTTGGTAGGATCGCAACTAATGATAAATTCAAAACATCCGTCCCCGGGTGGTTTTTTGGACACCTAGAAAGTCCTATAAAGGGTGAAGGAAACGTGTTTCATAACCTACCTGAAGTTGCCCAACACTTGCGCAATGGGGACCCAGTTTATATTCACATAAAAAACGAGAACAGGGAATTTATTTACCAAGCTCACGAATCACAAGTCATACATAAATCAGAGATGCAACTTTATGATTTAGGGATTCAATCCATTATGCTCGTTACCTGTGCTAATAGACCCTATTACGACTATCGCCAAATGGTCAAGGCACATTTAATAGACATTAAATGATCAAACCCTTTTCACATCACTGAGCATCGACGACATTAATTTAATTATTGCAGCAGCTGGCTTGGATATATTCTTACCTGGCA
>CAZUHE010000045.1:1369-8558 GCA_964620395.1 uncultured Dehalococcoidia bacterium | reverse complement strand
ACAATGAGACAAATCTCTTGAATATGGTAATTGATTTGTTGACATGAGTTTTATGGTATCTCTATTTACCAGACGTTCTTTTCCAATGAAGCCTTCACTTAGAAATATCTTACAAAAATGAAGATAATCATCAACGGTCGACACAAGGCCACCTCCGCCCGATAAAAACTCTGGAAGTTCAGTAAAATCACTGACCAGTGGATCATCTACCAACATGGTTGATTTATCTTCACCCATGTATAGATAATTGGCCGCCAATCTATCTATCTTAGAGGGTGGTACAAAAAAATCTGTGTCTTCCATAGACAAAGGATCAAATATTTTTTCTCGTAAAAAAACATCAAGAGATTTTCCGGAAATAACTTCTATCAAGTGACCGCAAACATCAGTAGCATATGAATAATTCCAATAAGTACCAGGAGAAAATTCCAATGGAAGACCGGACAATATATCTACCATATTTCTAAGATCCATTTTCTTGTTTCTGCCCAATCCTTCTTTTCTATAAGCTTCATCTACAGGAGTCTGACGCATGAAATCATATGTAAGGCCTGATTGGTGAGACAAAAGATCCCGCATCGTCATCTGCCTATCAGTGGGAATTGTTTTAAAATTCTTGTAAGTCCCTCCTGTGAATACTTCTATATATCTGAATTCAGGAATAAATTCATACACAGGATCATCTAGTCGAAAAAATCCCTTTTCATATAGCATCATCAATGCTAATGAAGTTACAGGCTTTGTCATAGAATATATTCGAAAGATAGTGTTCCTCTTTAAAGGCTTGTTTCTCTCTCTATCCATCAATCCCAAAGGAGAACAAAATACTACGTTTTCCCCATCCAAAACAGCGGTGATGGCGCCAACAAATTTACCCGTTTCTATATATTTTCGAGACACATGATTGTCAACGGCGATCAAATTATCATGTTTAAGCCTAAATTCTTTTCTACGATGCAATGTATACAACTCCAATATATGAGTTGGGGCCTGTTCGGAAAATGACAATATTCTTGAAATTAATTGTATTGCACAAACCTCTTTATTAACACAGAATAAATGACTGTGGAATCTAATGCGATCAAAGTCAAAGACCTGACAAAAAACTACGGCTCATTTCAAGCTGTAAAGGGCATAAATCTGCACGTAAAAAGAGGGGAGATTTTTGCTTTACTAGGGCCAAACGGTGCCGGTAAAACCACTACAATTGAAATACTTGAAGGTCACAGGGACAAAACAACGGGAGAATTATCAGTATTAGGACATGATCCGTATAAAAACAATCTTGAATTTAGATCTCAAATTGGCATCGTATTACAAGATACAGGGCTTGACCCATATCTGACTATTGAAGAGACTATAAAGCAATATTCTTCTTTTTACGGTACGCCCAAACCCATTGAGGAAGTCCTTCTTTTAACAAACTTGCAGAAACACAGAAGTGTGAAAGTTCGTCAATTATCAGGTGGACTGCAAAGGAGACTTGATGTGGCAATTGGCTTAGCTGGAGACCCGGACCTTATATTCCTTGACGAACCCACGACTGGCTTTGATCCTGGTGCAAGAAGAGATACTTGGAACACGATCAAATCGCTCAAGGACATTGGAAAAACTATACTACTGACCACCCACTATATGGAAGAGGCGGAAGAACTAGCTGATCGCATTGCTATTATGATAGATGGACACATACACATCACTGGTACATTATCCGATATAAGAAATACTCAAAAAGCGAGTACCATATTTTTCCAAGCCACTAAGTCAAACATCAACCTACCCAATCGCCTAGCAAATATAGCAAATATATCTGATAAAGAAATTAGCATCGCAACAAATGACCCAGTAAATATCGTACATCAATTAACTACCTGGGCAATATCTAACGGTATCGAGCTTCCGCATTTAACAATCAAAGAACAATCCCTTGAGGATTTATTCTTAAGTTGGACTCAAAAACAACCTTGAGACTACTAAAACTCAGCCTACTTCAAGTAAATTATGAAAGGATCTCTTTTTGGAGGAATCCCGCCGCCGCCTTTTTCACTTTTTCCTTCCCAATAATTTTCCTTGTGATTTTAAATTTAGTATTTAAAGGAAAAAGTATTGCGATTTCAGAAGGCACCGTACCTTTGCCTGTCCTTTATGTACCTATGATAATGACCTTTTCAGCAGTCAGCGCATCTTACACCACTCTAGCAATGAACCTAACTCTTGCCAGAGATAGAGGAATATTAAAAAGAATCAGAAAAACCCCTTTGCCAACTTTCGCTTTCTTATCCGGAAAAATCTGTCACAGCGTAATAACTTCGGCAATTCTCATCATGGCAATTTTCATAACAGGTGTCTTGTTTTTTGACACTAGCTTACCTGTTCACAAAGTGGCACCGTTCATAATCACTTTAATTGTAGGAGCTGCCACTTTCAGCGCACTTGGAATAGCTGCAACGATTATGGTCCCAAACTCTGATTCAGCTCCCGCTGTTGTAAATGGCTCTATCCTTCCTCTTTTTTTCATATCCGACGTATTTATCCCTATGGATAACGCTCCTACCTGGTTAAATATAATAGCTAATATTTTCCCCGTAAGGCCTTTTTCGTTAGCCTTACAAAAAGCATTCAACCCACTTGACCTAGGGTCTGGATTCGACCCAATAAGTTTGATAATCATGATGACCTGGATGATTGCAGGGGTTCTTATATCAGTTAAATATTTTTCCTGGCAACCAAGAATATAAAAAGTCAGAAATTATTTCCTCAATCAATCATCTTAAGAAACGAAATGAATCTCTTATATCTTCGACAAGCTTTAAAGGCTCTTCCGTCGCTGAAAAGTGGCCACCTGACGGCATCTTGGTGAATCGCCTGAGATCAAAAAATTTTCTCAGCCATTCCTCTGGAGGATAAGATATCTCTACTGGAAACGATGCAAATGCAGTTGGAACGTTGATTTTCTCACCCCACTCAACTAATGGGGATGAATGTGCCGATTCATAATATAGCCGAATCGATGATTCAATAGTCTGAGTCACCCAGTAAATAGTAATGTGGGTCAACAATTGATCCTTTGAGAACCTACTCTCTAAATCTCCATCACAGTCGCTCCAAGAACGCCATTTTTCTACTATCCATGCGGCCAGACCTGCCGGTGAATCATTTAGACCATAGCTAAGGGTCTGTGGTTTAGTCCGATGCAAGTGACCATAAGCCCCTTCGTTCTCTTGCCACCATTTTCTGTGATCAAGAAATTTCTTTTCATTTTCGGTCAAAATTTCTCCGTCGGGAACATCAGTAGCAGCCACACCCATGGTCAGGTGTATTCCTTTAGTTAATTCAGGATAATTGGCTGCCAAAGCTGTTGTGACAGACGCACCCCAATCCCCTCCTTGGGCAACAAACCACTCGTAACCCAAAACATCTTTCATGAGTTCTGACCATATAGACGCTACGTTTCTCACATCCATGCCTTTTTTGGCAGGTTTTCCAGAAAACCCATATCCGGGAAGCGATGGAACCACTACATCGAAGCTATCTTTGGCATCACCACCGTAGCTAACAGGATCTGTCAACATTGGAATAACATCAAGCATTTCAGCAAAAGTGCTAGGCCATCCGTGGGTTATCACAAGAGGCACCGGACTCGGACCTTTACCTTTTTCATATATGAAATGTATATTGAGATCCGCAATATCAGTAACAAGATTGTTGAAAGAATTAATTCTCGATTCGTGTTGTCTCCAGTTATACTCTGTCTCCCAGTATTCGCAAAGTTCCTTGACATAAGACAAATTGGACCCATAGTCCCATCCACTCTCCTGAATTTCTCCGGGCCATCTTGTCTGATGTAACCTGTTCCGCAAATCCGCGAGTATTGACTCTGGCACCTTGACATCAAAAGATTCAGTTTTCCGTGGTGAATAATTCATTTAATCATCCTGTCTTCGGTTGTAGACACACTTTCAAAGCATTAACATTTCAACAGACTTTTGGAGATTAATCAAAATGAGCGCTTTAAATGACTTAAAAATCTTGGATCTGTCCCGGATACTTGCCGGGCCATTCGCTACTCAAATCCTTGCGGATATGGGGGCTGAAGTTTGGAAAATCGAATCAGCTTGGGGTGACGACACAAGAAGTTGGGGGCCACCCTTTGTTGGTGGGGAAAGTGCATATTACCTCTCAGCTAATCGAGGAAAGAAAAGTATCATAATCAATTTACGAGATGAAAGAGGCCAAAACATTATAAGAGACTTGGCAATAAAAGCAGATATATTAGTAGAAAATTTTAAAGTCGGAAACCTGGAAAAATACGGTCTGGATTATCATTCCTTATCAAAAATAAACCCCCGCCTTATATATGCTTCAGTAACGGGATTCGGCCAAACCGGTCCTAGGGCGCCGGAACCTGGATACGATGCTGCGTTACAGGGAATGACTGGAATCATGAGTGTCACAGGAAATCCGGATGGAGGCCCAACAAAAGTAGGGACAGCATGGATCGATATACTAACAGGCCTGACAAGCACGATAGGGATACTGTCTGCCTTACACGAGCGCAGCATCAGTGGAAAAGGACAACAAGTTGACGTTTCACTTTTCGACGTTGGAATCGCCTGTATGGCAAATATTGCCCAAAGCTATCTTGCTACTGGAATATCTCCGGGACGTCTGGGTAATGCTCACCCACAAGTGGCTCCCTATCAAGACTTTACAGCTTCTGACGGCAATTTCATTACAGCAGCAAACAACGATGACCAATTTCAGCGCCTTTGCGAAACAATAGGAATCCCGGAAATCGCCGTTGATGAGAGATTTACGACAAATTCATTACGGGTAGAAAATAGGTCAGCCTTAGCAGACCTTCTTAACAAAGAAATATTTAAACACCCTATAGAACACTGGATGACCAAACTTCGGTCTGCGGGACTTACAGTAACTCCAATTAACACAATGGAGGACGTCTTCAATGACCCACAGTCCAAAGCTCGAAATGCCATTTGGAAGGTTGATCACCCATCTCTCGGAAAAATCGACCTCTTGGGATCTGCTCTTCAGCATCTCAGCCGAACGCCGGCATCACCACAAGGCCATCCTCCAATGCTCGGTGAACACACTTTCGATATTATGGAGGAAGTTCTGAATATGACGAAAAGTCAAATAGCAGAATTAGTATCAGACGGCGTTATTAAAGGTGCTTGATTTCAGGGTAAATACCCTCATTTTTTAAACAGGAGTTAAATATGAAAATAAAAGAAATAAGAGCCGTCAACGTAAATATACCTTCTACACCACCTAAATCAAAGTCTAGAAGACCTAATTGGAACAACACTTCCCCTCGTGCCTTACCAATAAACAAGTATCCGGAATTTCCAACAACCATAGGGACGATGCCTGGAGCAGCTACCTTTGACAAATTATGGGTACAAGTTGTGGCAGAAGATGGCACATGGGGTCTCGGACAGACCACTCACAGTCCTCTTACAGGCCCTATTGTCAATTACCATTTTGCCCCACTATTGGAAGGCAGAGATTGCTTCGCGCTGGAATTTCTTAATGATCTTATGTGGAGATCCACCCAAAGATTCGGGTCAGGCGGCCTAGCCACATTAGCCCAGTCCGCAATTGATATAGCACTATGGGACCTAAAAGGTAAATTAATGGAACAACCTGTATACAGTCTTATAGGAGGTCCCTGTCGTGATAAAGCCCTTTGTTATGCTACAAGTGATGACCTAGACTGGTCCAAAGAGTTGGGATTTAAACATTTTAAAGTTTCTAATCCAGCACATTACGACTCAGGCATAGAGGGACTAAATTTGGTGGAGGAAAAAATAGCCGCAGCAAGGGAAACTGTTGGCAATAATGCTGAATTAATGTACAACCCTGTAATGTCATTTAATGTGGAATTTGCGATACGAATGGCACAACGACTTAGGCCGTATGGGCTAAGATGGTTTGAAGAACCCTTAATACCTACAGACCTAGAAGGACATATTGAGCTTAAAAAAGCAATAAACTGGGTACCTCTAGCGACCGGCGAAGACCATCACGGCAGATGGACTTTCAGGCAACTGGTTGAGCACCGCGCAGTTGATATACTGCAACCCGATATGAAATGGTGCGGCGGACTTAGTGAGGTACTTAAAATATATGGGATCGGGGAAGCCGCAGGTGTCATCACGATACCCCATGCTGCAGCCGCGGAACCATGGGGACAACATTTCGCTATTTCTATGCCTGAGTCGCCGTTAGCCGAGTTTTGGATGGGCTCAGACCCAGGTATTCCTCTTGAGGAAGTGTGCCCTATCCCTGGAATGCCCATGCCAAAGGATGGCTACATAAAGCCATCTGACGCCCCCGGTTTTGGCATGGAAATATTGGAGGGTTGGATTACTCCATGGCAACAAAATGAGAGTTAGCAAGATATCCTAATCGGGTTTATTTAGCCTGTGGCCCAACTAGGAATTCAAAAAAACGGCTAAATATCCTGTCTCAAAAACCCAACCTTTTCGTATATACCTTTTACTACCGGCTTGGCATCAACTTCCAACCAATCCTCAAGTAACTCCGCATATATACTACGAAAATCTAAACTGAATTCAAGATCACCTTCTATAAGATCTTCAGATTTCAGTGATGGATATTCACCATAATGACCACCTTCGACAGAGTCCCCGATTACAAAAGCTACACCACCCGAACCATGATCCGTCCCATTTCCGTTATCTTTAACCCTGCGGCCGAATTCTGAAAAAACAAATAAAACCACATCATCCGCTTTATTAGCATTTTTCATGTCTAGATAGAAATCAAAAATACCACCTGATACATCATCTAGAAGGCCTTCTTGTAACGCAATACCGTTTGTATGCGCATCGAAAGAGCCATGCTGCGTATAGCAAATCCGGGTCCCTATGTCAGCCTGTAATACCTGAGCAGCACTTTTTATTGACTTTGCAAATGAATTATCAGCATATTCAACTTCTGAGGAATATTTATCCAAAACTGTTCCCAAGATGTCAGATCCCTGCAAAGCATCTAATCCGGTTTGGCTCAGATAATCCATTACAGGCCCGCTTCCTATCGCCTGTGTGTATATATCCCGAAAAGCCTGAAGAGCTTCCATTCTTTGATTGAGATCATCTACGTGGTTCATCAATCCATATGTTTCAAGGTCATTGACTGTAGC
>CAZUHE010000045.1:0-1269 GCA_964620395.1 uncultured Dehalococcoidia bacterium | reverse complement strand
GCCATCGCAGGATTCATGGCCAAACCCTGACCTATGGGAATCACTTGATCTTCATTGAGCCTGACGTTAGGCCTATTATCAAGATAGTTGGGGTCTTCATATGGAATCACACAGTTCAAATAATCATTACCACCCGATAACTGCACAACAACGATTTTTTTTCGATCCATAAGATCAATCCTCCTATTGAACAAAAATATTGTTCCAGCCTTTGCAGATACCTAGCCATAGTGTACTTAAACAGACTCTATTGAAACCCTATATTAGGGCCTATTCAAGAAAAATCAATACCGGGACAAGTGGGAGAGAAAACTGGGCTTTCTTAAAATCTGATACAAGATTGTCATTTTAGCTTTCCTTCACGAAAACTAGAGATGAATTCCATACAAAATTCATCTCTTCCCAGCAGCAAATCTTTTGCGATTTTTACTTTTTCTGATTCCATATCAAGATCCATTATTCTATCAATACGACTTTCAACAGGATTGATGATACCTGAGTCAACTCCAACATCCATGGCCAAACGTATATAGGTATCATTAATCAATCTTCTGGCAGGTAATCCAAAAGACACATTACTTAATCCTCCGGTTATATTTATGGAATATCCGTATTGATCTCTAAGAATTTTTACCGCATCCAAGTAATGGTTGCCAAAAGATTGATCAACAGATATGGGGAAAAGAAGCGGGTCAATATGGATCTTTTCATAAGGTATGTTTCTTCGTTCACACTGTGCGATGATTTTGTCCACATTCTCGCATCTCTGCTCAGCATTAGAAGGCATCCCATCATCCCCTGACGCAGTAACAACAACACCAGCGCCGTAGGACTTAACAAGATCTAGTACTTCTAAGCGTTCTAACGATGCTGAATTAACCAGAGGCGGGCCCTGAGGTTGGTTCAAAGAAGAATAAGTTTCCAATCCGGATTTAATTATGTCTATATTTGATGAATCGATACTCGGAGGAACTTTAGCAACGGAGCAATAATGCTTAACTAGCCATTGCATAGACTTTATTTGTACATCAATTTTATATGAAATCTCATCAATATTTAGGTCCAAGAAATGCGCCCCAAATTTTTCCTGTCTAGCTACCTCTGCACTTATGTATTTCATTCCTTGGTCTATCTCATGAGTATCAAAACTGGTGCCTTTTGATACAGCTATCATGAAATGCTTGACTCTACCTTCTTTGTACACCTGAGTTTCCTTGAAGTCATCAGGTATAGTCATATAGGCCGTATCCCCTCCCACGTCCTTATATA
>CAZUHE010000044.1:4904-8911 GCA_964620395.1 uncultured Dehalococcoidia bacterium | reverse complement strand
TTAAAATCGGCCAATTTGAAAAACACCCAGATCGTTGGATGCTCACCTAACCGAAACGTAGCATCCCAAAACAAAAAACTGAACTTTTTTGACTCTTTTGAAACTAACATCGCAAAAGCTGTTACTGGAGCCCAATTAGTTGTACTTGATGCACCAATATCAGATATGAAGGATTTGATTACAACAGTATCTGATCATTTGGACGAAGGAGCCGTAGTAACTGACACTGGATCTGCAAAAACTCGCTGTGCAGCATGGGCCGCTGAGTTTCTACCAGCCCATGCAAATTATATAGGCGGAAAACCTATCATCCAAAAAAACCTACAAGATCTTGAATCATCCTCTCAAGACGTATTCCAAGGGATTCATTATTGCGTCATACCTTCTAAGTCATCAGACCCGGAATCCGCCAAAATAGTTGTCGGTATGATTGAAACTATTGGATCCAAGCCTTACTTCTTGGATCCACAAGAGCTCGACAGTTTCTCAGCAGCCGTAGATGCTCTTCCCCTTATTATGTCAACTGCATATATGAACACTTTATCTGAAAGTGTCTCTTGGAAGGAGATGCATAAATCAGCAGGGTATTTATTTGATCGCCAAAGCGTTTTAGCATCTGAAGACCCTCTGGATTCAGAATCAGCTACGCTAACAATTTCAGATCCTATCATTCATTGGATAGACCAATTCATTCTATCCCTATCTAAAATGCGCAACGATATCCTAAGCAACAACGACGATCTCTTAGATGATTTCATTAGAGCTTGGGAAGAACGAGGTAGGTGGGAGATAGGAGCGGTCGGAAAAGAGAAATCGGATATAGATATACCAAGTTCAGGAGAAACCATGGCCGCAGCGTTTTTAGGTGACCGACTAGCACAAAGGCTAACCAAGTTAACAGATGAAAAAAGCAGAGAGTCGTGGCGATATCCTGGTACTAGATAAGTAACTCATATAAAAACAGAGCAAATTTCAATCTAATGAACATTCAAATAACTGCCCCAAAACAATTGTCGGGAAACATTAGCCCACCCGGTGATAAATCAATATCACACAGAGCTGCCTTACTAAATAGCATCGCAACTGGACCTTCCCATGTATCTAATTTTTGTATGGGAGATGACAGAACGTCTATGCTCGGATGCTTAAAAGGACTGGGTGTTGATATTGAGAAGCACGATAATTGCCAAATATCAGAAAGCTCTGAATGCTTCAAAATTCATGGTTCGGGCCTACACGGCTTGACGGAACCTGAAGACATACTCAATGCCGGTAACAGCGGTACCACAATCAGATTAGTATCTGGCCTATTAGCCGGCTTAAACTTCTTTAGTGTTATTACAGGTGATGAATCACTAAGAAAACGGCCGATGGATAGGATAACCATACCTCTAAAAAGGATGGGAGCGTCAATTGATGGGAGAGACAAAGGAAGCCTAGCACCATTATCCTTCCACCCATCCGACTTATCAGGGATCGAATATACGATGCCAGTAGCTAGTGCTCAACTAAAATCTTGTCTGATGATTGCTGCCTTATTTGCAGAGGGAAACACAGTAATACATCAACCAGCAGAGTCGAGGGATCACACAGAACGAATGCTTTCCGCAATGGGAGCCCACGTAGAAAAACAAGATCTAACATTGACTATTTGTAAGAGCGATTTACAAGCCAAAAATGTCAGAGTTCCATGTGACGTAAGTGGATCAGCTTTTTGGCTTGTAGCAGCTTGTTGCCACCCTGATGCATCCATAACACTCAAAAATGTTGGAATGAATCCTACTCGCATTGGTGTAATAGAAGTTTTAAAAGCTATGAACGGAAATATATCTATCTCAAACGAAAGAGACGAAGGTGGCGAACCTGTGGCAGACATAACTGCCACAACCAGTGAAATGAAAGGGATTAAAATAGAAGGATCGGTTATACCTAGAGTCATTGACGAATTACCGATTATTTCACTAGCGGCCTGCTTTGCCGACGGGTCAACGGAAATAAGGGATGCGGTCGAGTTGAGAGTGAAAGAATCTGACCGTATAAAAGCCACTGTTGATAGTCTCGGCAAATTAGGCGCCAATATATCGGAGCTAGAAGATGGAATGCGAATCACTGGAGGCAAAAAACTCAATGGAGCCGAATTATCTAGCCACGGTGACCACAGAATCGCAATGATGAATGGGGTAGCTGGATTGGTAAGCTCTGGCACAACGACGATATTAGATTCTGAAGTAGCCAGTGTTTCATACCCATCCTTTTGGGAAACATTGGGCAATATATAACATCAAATTAATAGGGCCAACTACCCTCATGGATGATTCAAAACTGGCAGGAAACCCGCAAATAATAGTATTATCAGGCCCTTCCGGTGTGGGCAAAGATGCCGTGATTTCCAAAATGCGTGAAAAAGGCTCTACATGCCATTTTGCGATCACCACCACTACAAGAAAGATCAGGAAAGGTGAGGTGCACGGAAGGGATTATTTTTTCGTTTCCAAGTCAGACTTCCAAAAACTTATCTCCTCTGAAGGCCTGTTAGAGTGGGCCGAAGTGTACGGAAATCATTACGGAGTGCCAAAGAAACCTGTCTCGGATGCCCTGTCACGCGGCTTGGATGTTGTGTTGAAAATTGATGTACAAGGGGCTCGTACAATCAAGAAAATAGCGCCTAACGCATTGTTTATTTTCCTATCCCCTGCTAGCCCAAGTGACTTAGAAAATCGATTAAGATATCGAATGACAGAATCTCACAAAGCCCTCAAAGTACGGCTTGAAACCGCAGTATCTGAAATGTCTGAATCTACATGGTTTGACTACGAAGTTGAAAATGCCAACGGCAAGTTAGAGGAAGCAGCCTCACAAATCGAAAAACTAATAACAAACAACCGACTTACAAACGCAACCAAGGAATATTTTTCCTGAGCA
The DNA here is from genome assembly GCA_964620395.1 of uncultured Dehalococcoidia bacterium. Lineage (GTDB taxonomy): Bacteria > Chloroflexota > Dehalococcoidia > Lucifugimonadales > UBA826 > CAZUHE01. The sequence goes on along the minus strand of CAZUHE010000044.1, from coordinate 5,989 downwards.
ATTCATCTATTAGACTCAAAACCCATCCCTCTATTCTTTTCTTATTTCTGCAACTATGTCTTTCAAAGCAATTTCGTCTTCATCACTTTTAACATCCATGGAGAAAAAAATCGACGAGGCATACGGACCATAAGTTGATTTTATTTTTCCCGCGATCTCTTCATAAGTTCCTGTGACAGCAAAGTGACTGAGCATATCATCAGTTATTAATGATCCCATTTCAGCCCACTTACCGTCTACTGACATACGATATAAATTTTCATGGACATCTTCCCATCCGTGTACCCTCATTATTTCCCCATAGCTTCTAGTGGAGGCATAAAAAGCAATTCTGTTTTTTGTATCTTTTATAGCTTCATCTAGATCTTCTTCATTTCTACCAGTTACAATAAATCCTCCTCCTGAAATATCTATATCATCCAACGACCGATCAGTCTTTTGGGCACCTTTTTTGATATTAGGCAAAATAACTTCTTTTGTATAAAGAGGTGTGTTGAAAGAGTGAAGTAAAACCCCATCACATAACTCTCCGGCTACTTTAAGCATGTTGGGATTAACTCCTGCTATAAATATTTTTATATCGGGGAATTCTATAGGACCTGGATTAAAAAATGGAGGCATCAAATTAAAGGAATAATGATCACCAGCAAAATTCAACTTAGTACCATTTTGCCAACAACTCCATATCTCTTTCAATGCCGAAATATACTCTCTCATCCGAGGTGCTGGAGGAGCCCAGGGAAGAGAAAACCTCCTTACGATATGTCCTCTTACTTGACTCCCTAACCCCAATACAAAGCGTCCTTTGGACAGATTTTGTAAATCCCATGACAAATAAGCTGTATCCATAGGGCTTCTGGCAAATGATAACGCAATGGACGTACGTAACCCTATCTTTTTGGTGTGTTCAGCCGCCAACACCAATGGTAAATAAGGGTTATGTGAGGTCTCATTTGTGGAAAACGAGTCATATCCTAGTACTTCAGCTTTTACAGCAGCACCTACCAATCCATTTATTGAAAATTCTTCATAACCTGTATTTACTTGCATTAGGCACCTCGAGTAAGTAGTGGACATTTTAGAAC
>CAZUHE010000044.1:0-4804 GCA_964620395.1 uncultured Dehalococcoidia bacterium | reverse complement strand
CTACTTGCCATACGAATTTATCGACTACATAAAACAAGGACAAATAGGATATTTCACAATCAATAGGCCGGAACGATTAAACGCACTACACCCGCCAGCAAACGAAGAATTACTTGACGCATTCACAAAATTCAAAGAAGACCCCAACGTATGGGTGGGCATAATTACCGGAAAAGGGGAACGCGCGTTTAGTGCTGGAAACGATTTGAAATACACCTCAGATCATTGGGAGGAAAGGGAAAGGGGAGATCATAAAGCACCTTTTGGTGGTATAACTTCCGACTTTGATTGTCCAAAACCAATCATAGCCGCTGTAAATGGTTACGCTCTTGGCGGCGGTTTGGAACTAGCTCTAGCCTGTGACATCATTGTCATTTCGGAAACCGCAGAGGTAGGCCTTCCAGAACCTACGGTAGGATTGATCGCTGGGGCAGGTGGCGTACACCGCCTACCGAGACATATACCACTAAAAAAAGCTATGGGTATGTTATTAACCGCCAGAAGAATATCCGCAACAGAAGCATATGAAATTGGACTCGTCAATGAAGTGGTCCCACTGAGCGACTTAATGACATCGGCCAAGCGCTGGGCAAATCAAATATTAGCATGTGCTCCTCTATCCATACGTGCCTCAAAACAAATGGCTTACGAGGGACTGAACTTATCATTTGGAGAGGCGTTTAAACGCAGTTACACTGAAGAAAAAAAATTTCTAGCATCCAGTGACAGGAAAGAGGGGCCCCTTGCTTTCTCAGAAAAAAGAAAGCCTAATTGGACTGGATCATAAACATAATATGGAGACTAATTTGTCAAACACATACACCCACACATCAAAAAACGTCATTCCAACAAATTACGAACTTATGTTGAAACCTGATTTAAACACATTCACTTTCCAGGGAGAAGTAAATATAACCGTTGACATATCAAAACCAGTTGACTCGATAACATTAAACTCAGCCGAACTAGACATTAAAGAAGTTGCAATAAAATCTGGTGACGCCAACATTATTCCCTCATCAATTAACAGTCATGAGGACAACGAGACAATAACCTTAGGATTAGACGATAAAATTACCAATCATGCAGCAATTATTACAATAAAATTCGCCGGTGTGTTGAATGACCGATTGTTGGGTTTTTACAGGAGCAAATATCTAGACGTACAAGGTGAGGAAAGGTATCTTGCCGCAACCCAATTTGAGTCCACTGATGCAAGAAGAGCATTTCCTTGCTGGGATGAACCTGAACGTAAAGCAACCTTTGATGTAACACTTATAATACCTCAGGATCTTGTTGCACTATCAAATATGCCAATCAATTCGGAGAATATATTGGCTGACGGGTTTAGGAAGGTTCGATTTGATCGTTCTCCCATCATGTCTACTTACCTACTTGCGTTCATTGTTGGAGATATGGCATGCATACAAAAAGAATCTCAAAGTGGGACTCTCATGCGTATATGGACAACAAAGGGAAAGGAAGACCAAGGCCAGTTTGCCCTTGAAACATCATTACGGCTCCTCGACTACTATAATGAATATTTTGGAATACCTTTCCCACTGCCAAAACTTGACCACATTGCTTTACCAGATTTCGCTGCTGGAGCAATGGAAAATTGGGGGGCTATCACATATAGGGAAGTAGCTTTATTGGTAGATGCCAATAACAGTTCTGCAGGGACCAAACAGTTAGTAGCATCCATCATATCCCACGAGATGGCTCATATGTGGTTTGGAGATCTAGTAACAATGAAATGGTGGAATGATCTATGGCTTAACGAAAGTTTTGCCTCATGGATGGGCGATAAAGCTGTCGACGCAATTCATCCAGAATGGGATATGTGGACTCATTTCCTGACAGCCGATACAGCATCGGCCTTTTCTCTCGACGGACTCACTAACTCACACCCTATTGAACAGGAAGTAAAGAATCCTGCAGAAATTGGTCAATTATTTGATGCGATAAGCTATAGCAAGGGTGGTTCTGTCCTCCGAATGTTAGAGGATTACATCGGGCAAACAGACTTCAGGTCTGGAATAAGCGCGTATCTTAGCCACCATTCTTATTCAAATGCAGAAACGTCAGACTTATGGAGCGCTCTAGCCAAAGCTTCTGGAAAACCCGTAAGTGAAATGATGGATTCCTGGGTTCAGCAAACGGGTTTCCCTGTTCTATCTGCTGAGGAAAATAAAGGCCAAATCTCATTAAAACAAGAACGTTTCGTTTACGAAAATATCTACTCTAAATCGAATAACATCACCAGCGCTACATGGTTTATACCAGTAAAGATCAATGTTGAAGGCATCGGTAACATTTCATCACAATTAATATCCTCTCCAGAAGAACGAATTGTAATTCCAGAACCATTAGATGGGTGGTTTAAACTTAATCCAGATCAAACGGGTTTCTACAGAGTTAAATATCAACCCAAAAATCTTTCACGCCTAGAATCAGCGATAGAAAATGGAGATCTAGATGACAAGGATAGACTAGGACTTCAAGGTGACGCATATGCCTTGTGTAAAGCGGGATACAGCTCGGTTTCCTCCTTCCTTCGTCTTGCAAGTTCATATTCACAAGAAGATAAAGCTCCTGTGTTATCTGATCTGGCCACAAATCTTAGAGGAATTGAAAATTTAATCGAAGACCAACCATACATAGGCAAATACGAAGCATTTTGTAGGGATATATTTGCAGGCCCATCCAAACTATGTGGTTGGGATGCTTTAAAAAACGAGGGGCATCAACAATCACTTTTCAGAAGTACAGCTCTGTCCAATATGGGTCACTATGGAGATAAACAAACGTTGGATGAGGCCACCAAAAGATTTTTTGATTATGTAAAAAACCCAAATCAAGTACATCCCGATATCAGATCAGTTGTTTTTAATTTAGCTGCGAAAATGGGTGATGACGAAACATACAAGCAAATGTGGGAATTGGAGAAACAGTCGGAGTTACAAGAAGAAAAAGTACGATTCCATTCGGCCTTAGGCAACTTCAATGATGAAAGGCAACTAAACGAAACATTAACAAGATCCCTGACAAATGACATCCGTGTGCAAGACACAATAAGAGTAATAGTGGGAGTTTCATCATCCCGCAAGGGTCGTTCCCTAGCATGGGATTTTATACGAAATAACTGGGAGGAGTTGGACCGGAGATACGGAGATGGCGGATTTGCTTTGATGAGGCTAGTCTCAATCGTCTCAGGTTTTTCATCAACGGATAGACTTGAAGAAGTTGAAAAGTTTTTTGAAGTAAATCCAGCTCCTGCGGCAGAACGAACAATAGAACAGGCCAAGGAAAGAATTCTCTTGAATTCCAACTGGGTATCCAAATATTCAGGAGAATTGCAAAAGTTTTTCGCAAATTGAAGCTGATTACATAATGAATTTCTTGATGATATCCACAAAATGTACAGGGTCCTCCAACATTGCAAGGTGGCCACAATGTTGGAGAATGTGATGTTCACTGTTATTGATTAACGAAGCGCATTTTCTTCCATGCGAAACAGGTACAATAGGGTCTTCTTTTGCTGTTATAACCAAGGTGTCTGACTTAATACGTTTAATTCGCCTTGAAAGCCCTTTATCTGGTACAGGCCACAGAAATTTAGCTACCGTACTTAAGGCTTTAACTCTATCTAAATTTGATTGATCTTGTTCACTTTCATCATCACTCCAAGGAACTATATTTGCAAACCTCGGGTTTAAATGATCTGCTATCAAATGTTTCCTGATGTCACTATTTGGGACTACGAAATAATCCAGACCCGGATCTTCATCTATCCAAAAACCGGCAGGGCATGCCATGACTAACTTACCTAAATTATGTGAACAAACTGCAGCTACTTCAGCCCCAATCATAGCGCCAAAATAATGACCCAAAATCGATGGTTTTTCTAGTTGGAGTTCTTCTATAAGATCCAGATGAAACAGAGTAAGGTCATAAAGATCATTAATTTGCTCTATCCCCGCGGCTTCAAGAAATCCTGGATGAATCGGTGAGTAAACAGCATATGTTTCAGACAATTGATCTAGAAAATCAGGCCATCCGTAGTAGCCAAATGCACCGTGAAGATAAATCAACGGTGCCCCTTCCCCTTTTTTCCGAACAGTCACCTTAATGCCCTGTATATTCAATTCTATTGTTTCAAATACGCTCATGATACAAATTCATCCTTGGATCTCACAAAAATTTATACTTTAAAACCCTCTTTATGAAAGTGTCCCATCAGAAATTGATTGACCTGCTACTTGCCTATTAGCAAGAGGCTTTGGCCACCAATGGTCTTCATATTCGCTCCACATATCTTGAATGTGCGGCATCACTTTAGATGCAAAAAGTTCCGTGTTCTTTATCGTAAGGTCTTTTGGCATGCTACCAATTTGCAAAAGAACCATTAGATGCCCGACTCGTAATCCTTCTGAGGCTTTTCTAAGTTCGTTAACAACCGTTTTTGGACTACCAGCTATTATGTAGCCTTCATCCTTGTAATCATTCCAGCTTAACTGTTTACGTGCCTGACTAGCCTTTACTCCCAGCTGTTTAGTATTACCAGCTTTAATCGTTTTTATGGTCCTATAACCAGGGGCCTCCGAAAAACCTTCATAAACGTGCAGACATTTTTTGTAAAAGTAATCCACGTGTTCCCCGTATTCTTCCTCAGCTTTTTCATCAGTCTCAGACACGCAAACCAACTGAAGAAACCCTGCTCGATACGGATTATCATCAACTCCAAGATTTTCCATTTCCTTCCAAAAACCATTCATCACTTCTATCCCTCGTTTATAACCGG
>CAZUHE010000043.1:0-8944 GCA_964620395.1 uncultured Dehalococcoidia bacterium | reverse complement strand
GAAAGGTAAATAAGGTTTCCTGTTTTTACCACAGGAATATAATTTGCGACAGGAGAAGGTGATTCGGGTAATGTGATGCCAAGTTCTTTGATTCTATCGGCGATTTTGCTCACGGTATTCCTCCATTGTTTTTAACGATATTAGTTATATTTTTCATATAACTGTTAGTATTCAAAAAATTCTTGAATTTAGTTACCTCAGCATGTTACCAGAAGGAGGGCCAAAATGGCCTTAACAGAAGATAAAGTTAGATTAAAAGCGGTCAATCATGTGACTTATAATGTGAGAGATAAAAATCGTGCAGCAGAGTTTTGGGAAGATGTTTTGGGTGTAAAACGTATTCCCAAACAGGTGAACTCTGATCATATTATATGGTTGCAGCTACCAACTGGTGCGATGGTGCACCTAGTTGAAAACGAAGATGGCCCTTCTGTACCATCCCATCACGGAGCATTTGAAGTTGATGACATCGAATCTGCGGCCAAAATGGTTAGGGGACAAGGTGTGGATACGACCGACATCACAACGAGAAATGATGGACAGAAGGTTTTTTTCCTCAATGACCCTGAAGGTAACCGTATAGAAATATGCACCAAATCAGGATTTGGGATTCTGGTCTGATTTTTAAATTCTCTGTTGCTATACTATGGTCAACATCCTGGTCGGTGTATCTACTATAACGGCATTGATTTCCTCTTCGGAAAATCCTTTCATTCTCATTCTTGGCACTATGTGTTCTAGGATGTATCCGTATCCGTGACCTCCGTATTTGGCTAGTCTATGTTTGGTACATATATCCTGGGCGAGAACGATCCTATCTGATAATCCCATATTCATCATCTCTCGAATGTAATCCAATCGTTGGATATCGTTGGGCATATCAAAATCCGCAGGTTGATAGTAGGAGACTTCTACTCCAAATAAATCCCATTCCAGAACGCATCCAAAAGAAGCTATTTCGCTGAGCCCACCAATCGAATCTACAGTTCGGTCTAGGTGTCCCATTATGACGCGACTTAGGTCAGCGCCTGACTTATTCAACTCGTTTAATATTTCTTTGGGGGCCTCTTGATGGCGTCCAGGATGTATCAGTATCGCAGCTCCCGTTTTCACTTGGGCTTTTGCAGCTGCCCTAAGAACTTTGCGCTCATTATCTTCCAGTGGCCACGTACATCCTATTTCACCAATGATCCCTGCTTTAATATTTGTATCATCCATTCCTATGGTGAGCTCTTTTATTATGGTTTCGGTAATTGATTGCTCATCCATATTACGGACTTCATCAATTTGGGCAGAATCGACATAATAACCAGCTCCCATCACTATATTGATTCCTGATTCTTTAGAGATTCGCGCTAATGCGGAAGGATTTCTACCGATTCCTATTGTTGTTGCGTCAACAATCGTGCCTCCTCCGTTTGCCCTGTACAGGATCGCTTCTTCTATTGCAGTTGTCTCATTTAGTACGAGGAGATTGTCCAAGTTGCTGTAGCAGAATTGCCTTATCCATCCCAAATTTTCCATTGTCACCGGCTTATGGCACATTTCTCGGCCAATGTTGTCCCGCGGTGGGCGCAACATCATCGAAAAATTTATAATTAGATGCTCATGAGTGGTCGTGGCTCCTACTTGATTAGGTTCTATGTTACCTAAGACTGTCTGTACTTTACCTTTACTGGAGGAATTCATAACTAATGGCTACCTCAATTATTGCAATTGTCTGAATGTTCTATTCCTGGCCGCGTATACAATCGTAGCTATAACCAGCAATATACCGCTTATTGACAGTGCATCCGGTGTTCCAATTTGTTCGGCGATTGTACCAAACGGAACTGCGCTTAAAGGCATTAACCCAAAAGTCATCATCGCTATACTCATGGTTCTTCCACGCATTTCTGGGCTCGAGTTAAGCTGTATCATGGTCATATTCAACGACATATACAAGGAACTTGCCAACCCAGTTAGAACTAGGAACGGTATTGCTATCCAAAATACCGAAATTTGTGAAAATATCGCGAGTGACGCTCCCCATATCACGGAGGATAAAATCATTACCTTGCCTCGATTGCTAATGGTACCTATTGCGGCCAACCCAAGTGTTCCAGCTGTTGCCCCGATGCCCATCAGCATCAATAATATTCCTAATCCGTCCGAATTTATGGATAATGCCTCTCTAGCCCATGCAGGTAGAAGAGCATAATAAGAATAGCCGAATAACACAGGTATAAAGGACATTATGAATAGACCTTTCAAAACAGGGTCTCTGAAGGAATATTGCAATCCTTCTTTTATGTCTTTGGAAACGGGTTTGGTTTTTTTGGATGGAGTGGAGTTATGGTTCATGGCAGCGATTGTGGCAGCGGAGAATAGGTACGTACCCGCGACGATAAAGAAAACACCTGCTGTGTCAAACAAAAGGATCAGAAACCCCGCGCATGCAGGTCCTAAAATACGTGTCAAATTCATACTGGAATGATTCAGAGAAATTGCATTCATTAGTTTTTCGTCAGGTACAGTGTCTGAAATTATTACCTGGCGACTTGGCATGCTTATCGCCATTAGGGATCCGTTAAAAATCCCAATTAACATTATGAGCCAGAAATTTATCAAACCGGTAAAATCAAGGATACCTATGATCAGAGTAAGCAGGGCATTCGCTAGTTGACTGTACATGATCAGTTTTTTTGTCGATATTCTGTCAGCGAGAGCTCCACCTAAAGGTGAAATTACTGTCATCGGCAGAGCAAAAGCAAGGGTAACAATGGTTAACGCCAAAGGAGAGTCCCCGGTCACTCTTAAGACCAACCAACTTCTGGTGATCATTTGCATATTCATGGCTAAAAATGAGAGGAACGAACCAATCCATAGCCATCTGAAATCCCTGTAGGATAAAGAATCTAAGATGGTGTTCCACTTTAAGGATCCTGACCGAGATGACTGGCCAGTTATCAAGAGTTTTTATTTGCTGGAGATCGCAATGAATTTGTAAACATGGTGCGAGAGACACTAACATCACAATCCTAATACGTCAATTTTTTCATGTATTATTCTTCTGGAATTATTTATCCAAGTCTCGATTTACCAGTGATGGCAGGCTATGAAAAATTAGACCTGAAGAGTGTTCTTAACTATAATTTTATTTGGAATGTATAAAAAAATATAATCGACGAAATATAAAGTATTTTTGGGGGTGAATATCAATGGGACAGGATTCTATAAATATCGGATTAATAGGTGCTGGTGGAAATGTAAAACTAAGGCATATTCCTGGGTTTCAAGCTATTGATGGTGTCAATGTTACCGCTGTTTCTAATCGTAGTATCGCTTCGGGGAAGAAAATTGCTGAGGAGTTTGGGATACAGAATGTATACGGTAACTGGATAGAAGTTATGGAAGATCCGGAAATCGATGCAATATGTATAGGTACATGGCCCTACATGCATTGCACGTTGACTGTAACGGGTCTTGAATATGGTAAACATGTGATGACTGAAGCCCGGATGGCTATGGATGCGTCTGAGGCTCACACAATGCTTGAGGCTTCAAGGCAGTACCCTGGCCAAATAACACAAATTGTTCCCGCTCCACATACATTAAATCTTGATAAAACTATAAAGAAATTAATTAATGAGGGATATCTGGGAGAAGTACTTTCTGTAGATGCATCTATCACTCAAGGTGGGTTCGTAGATCAAAATAAACCATTCCACTGGAGACAAAATAGAGATTTCAGTGGATTTAACATCATGGGCCTTGGCATTTGGTATGAAGCGATCATGAGATGGGTAGGGCCTGCCTCATCTGTACAGGCATTAACTAAAATTACAGTGCCTTCGAGGTTGGACGCAAAAGGTGATAGAAATATCATTTCAATTCCAGATCATGTTGATATCCTGTGTGAGACTTTTTCAGGGCCTTTGCTTCATATTAAGTTCAGTGATGTGCTGGGACACGCCCCTGATAATGCAGTCTGGATATATGGAACGGAAGGGACTTTAAAAATTGATGGTTCAAATTTCAAATTATATGGTGGACGAAAAACGGACGATGGGTTGAGCGAGATCACGATATCCTCTGATCTTCAGGGAGATTGGAGAGTGGAAGAAGAATTTATTGGTGCTATAAGAGGACATGAACAAATAACTCATACTTCTTTTGAAGATGGTGTTAGATATATGGAATTTACGGAGGCAGTGACTAGAAGCTCTCAATCAGGGGAGAAAATTAGTCTACCTAGTTAATTTTTGAAATAGGAGAACTTGATGTGGCTTATAGGTACGACGATCTAGCATCGAAATCTGTACCCGATTTGATCGATATGCCTGAGGCTTTGGCGGAGGATGTAAAATACGTATTCTCAGTTACCTATACCGATCCTGATGCAATATGTGTGGAAGATTTTGCAAAATCAACGGCAAATGTAATCAAAAGAGAAGGCTTAGATATAGCGACATATCCGCCCCCTCAAGGGCATGAATATTTGCGTAACTTTATCGCTGAGGAACTAAGTAAAAATAGAGCTGCTGAAATATCCCCTGCTAACATATTTTTGTCCAGTGGTGCTGGTGGGGCATGTCAGACAATCATCGATGCATTCATAGATTCTGGCGATGTAGTTATGCTGGACGAGTTTTGCTATCACGGTAGCTTGAATATGTTTTTGAGAAAAGGGGCATCGCCAGTTCATGTTCCTATGGATGATAAGGGTATTGTTCCAGATTTGCTGGAAGAAGAAATAAGAAAAAAGATTTCTGAAGGGACCAAACCTAAACTAATCTACACCATTTCGGTCTATCACAATCCCACGGGGGTGACAATCCCTTTGGATCGGAGACTAAAAATATTAGATATATCTAATCGTTACGGTATTCCTATAGTAGAAAATGAATCTTATGCTGATTTTAGGATTGATGGTCCAGAGTTACCGGATGCGATGATAGGTCTCGACGATCAAGATGGGACCTTCTACATATCAGCATTCACTAAATTAATGGGGTGTGGGTTAAGGTTGGGCTTTGGGGTGTTCCCCGAAGGTGCAAGGGAAGCTTTGGAAAAAGTAGCTTTTGGGACGGCACCAAGTTCCCTCACCTCTATGGCAGTATATGAGTATTTGCGTGAAAATAAACAGTCATATGTTGACGGAGTACGGGAATCTCTCCGGGAAAAAAGAAATGCGATGCTTACTGCCTTGGGTGAATATTTTCCTCCCTCATGTAAATGGACAGTACCTAATGGAGGTATGATGATATGGGTTGATCTTCCAGATCATGCGGATACATGGAACTTGCTAGATAAGGCTGTGGATGCGGGTGTGAAGTATAATCCTGGCCCTATATTTAGGTCAGATAGATCTGGGCGGAACAGGTTGAGATTGACATATAGTCATAATTCTCCCGCAGAAATCAATGAAGGTATTGAAAAATTGGCTACCTTGTTCGGTAAAAACGGAGTGTTTGAGATCTAATTATGAAAAATGAAATAAAAAAAATCTCAGAGGAAGAAGTAGAAGAGATTGCATTGTTGACTCGTATTGCAATGAATAAATCGGAAATAAGTTTGATGGCTGGACAAATGTCAAACATATTAGAAAATATTGATGTTCTGAACGAGGTTTTTACTGATGATATTGAACCAACCGGGCATTCTGCAGAAGTGGAATCCGTGATGCGTGAAGATTTACCAGATGATTCCTTGAAACTTGAGGATGTCATGGCCAATGCTCCACGGAGGGAAGGGGATTTCATAAGAATCCGCCCTGTGTTGGAATAATCACCGGAGAACACAATTGTGACCATTCCAGATATAAATAAATTAACTATTCATGAAACGCGTGATCTTCTTGATTCAGGTCAAGTTTCCTCCGTTGAACTTACTAAAAAGTTTATTGAACGAATCGATAGCGTAGACCCAAGTGTTAGGGCATTTGTCACTGTTTCTTCGGATGTTGCAATTATGCAAGCGGAGAAAGCAGATAAAAGTATTGGTCAGGGAGAACAAAGTTATCTTACGGGAATACCAATACAGTTAAAGGACAACCTATGCACAAAAGGCATATTAACCACTTGTTCTTCACATATGTTGAAGGATTTCGTTCCTCCATATGACGCTCATGTGACTACTAAGCTACAAGAAAGTGGTGCTGTTTTGATAGGGAAAGGTAATCTGGATGAATTCGCAATGGGTTCCTCCACTGAAAATTCTGCTTTTTATTCGACCCGTAACCCTTGGGATCTTGAGAGGGTTCCTGGTGGAAGTAGTGGAGGGCCAGCGGCGGCTGTGGCTGCGGGAGAATGCCTAGCTTCTTTGGGTTCAGACACGGGGGGAAGTATTAGGCAACCTGCTTCTCTGTGCGGTGTTGTTGGTATGAAACCAACCTATGGTTTAGTCAGTAGATTTGGGCTTATTGCGTTTGCCAGTTCATTGGATCAAATTGGGCCCATAACGAAGGATGTTGCTGATAATGCCAATTTATTGAACGTGATATCAGGATATGACCAGAGAGATTCAACATCTATTAAAACCCCGTCTATAGATTATTCACAAGCTCTGGATAAAAACTTGGAGGGCTTCAAGATAGGGATACCGGTGGAATATTTTTCTGAAGGGGTTTCGGTAGAGGTCGAAAAACAAACCTATCAGGCAGTAGATATACTGAAGGGATTAGGTGCGGATATAGAGGAAACAACTCTCCCGCATACTTCATATGCTCTAGCTGTGTATTACATAATAGCTCCTTCTGAAGCATCCGCAAATTTGTCACGCTATGATGGGGTTAAATACGGTTTTTCAGATGACGTTGACGGAACGATATGGGATGGGTTCGAACGAACCCGTCAAAACGGATTTGGTGAAGAGGTAAAAAGACGAATTATGCTGGGAACATATGCCTTATCCTCCGGCTATTATGACGCGTATTATTTAAAGGCTCAAAAAGTCAGAACTATTATTCGCAACGAATTTTCTGAGGCTTTCAAGAAGTTTGATGTATTGATGACGCCTACATCACCCACTACGGCTTTTAAACTAGGGGATAAACTGGATGATCCAATGGCAATGTATTTAAATGATATTTTCACGATACCTGCCAATATAGCAGGTATCCCCGCAATATCTGTCCCTGCAGGATTCCAGGATGGATTGCCAATAGGCATACAATTTATGGCAGGCTCACTTCAGGAAGGAAAAATGTTCAAGGCAGCGTACGCCTATGAACAAGCTACTGAATGGCATAAAATTAGACCTCAAATTTAGTATTATTTATGGCCTCGTTCCAAGATAGTGAAGACATTGAGATTAGAATTAAAAACATCTCTGAATGGCAAGTGGCGGATGACCAAACTGGCCAAGGTATTTCACTTGAAACTACCAGAGGTACTATATATACGCTTCTCCATAATGACCCTTACGAGCCCACTGCAAAAGGAGTAATTTGGGTTTCTGGTGCGTCAGGTGGATTTGATGGTCCCGCTCGGAAAATGTACTCAATAATTAGTAACGCACTAGCCCCTGATATTGCGTCTTTACGTATTAATTACAGGTTTCCTGGCAATTTAACAGAGTGTGTGATGGATACACTTTCTGCGGTTTCTTTCATGGCAGGAATAGGCCATACTGACTTAGTTCTTGTTGGACACTCTTTTGGAGGAGCGGTTGTGATACAGGCAGCTCAATTTAGTGATCTTGTCAAAGGAGTCGTTGGTTTATCTAGTCAAACGCAGGGTGCCACTGGAGTTGCGCAAATAACACCAAGACCGATATTGTTGATGCATGGAGAGGATGATAACGTTTTGTCTTCAGACTGTTCGGAGCTAATTTTTAAATGGGCTAATGAGCCCAAGGAGATTGTGATTTTACCCTCGACGGGTCATTCTCTGGAAGAGACCGCTCCTTTGGTAATACAGCGTGTCCAATCTTGGGTGATTGACCATTTGGGCAAATGAATTTTATTTAAATGCATGTAGAAGCGTCGTTGAGATATACTCGCTGCCGACTACTCATTGATATATGGAGGATTTAACATGGGAGAACTAGACGGTAAAGTTGCGATAGTTACAGGTGCTGGTCGTCTACGAGGAATTGGTAGAGCTGCAGCGGTAGAATTGGCCAGATTAGGAGCAGATGTTGTTGTGACGGGTACAGGTAGAGATCCATCATCATTTCCAGAAGATGAAAAAGCGGTAGGTTGGCGAGATATTGAAAGTGTGTCTGATCTAGTCAAAGCAGAAGGTAGGAGATGTCTGCCTCTGGTGGTGGATGTGACAGATGCCTCCAAGGTGCAACAAATGGTAGACAGAACTGTTGATGAGTTAGGCCGTGTTGATATCTTAATAAATAATGCCGCCTTTGCTCGTGGAGCCGATAGAGTACCTATATTAGATTTGAGTGAAGAACTTTTCCAAAGGGTAATGGATATAAAGGTTACGGGAACATTTCTGTGCACCAAATCAGCTATAGGTACCATGATTGCTCAAGGTGATGGAGGAAAAATAGTTAACATATCTTCTACCGCTGGAAAGAGAGGCTCCGCTAATACTCTTGCATATAATGGAGCAAATTTCGCAATTGTTGGAATGACGCAATCAATGGCTCAAGAATTAGGTCCGCATAAGATCAATGTAAATGCGGTATGTCCTGGGGCCGTAGAAACTGCGCGGATGGATGTAGTCAGGGATAACTGGGAAGACATGGCTAAAAACACACCTATTGGAAGGAATGGGAGTGATGAAGAGGTGGGCAATTTCTGTGCTTACCTTTGTACAGAGGCGGCTTCTTGGATACATGGGCAGTCAATTAATTTGAATGGTGGCCAAGTGATGGAACATTAATAGCTATTCGGCTATTTGACCTCAATACATACCATTGCTAGACTTTTTATTCGTTAGTTTATTTTGGGCGGTTAGCTCAGTGGTTTAGAGCGCTGCGTTGACATCGCAGAGGTCATAAG
>CAZUHE010000042.1:0-9171 GCA_964620395.1 uncultured Dehalococcoidia bacterium | reverse complement strand
TCACCGATTCCTAAAAGCTCGTATGCTTGTGAAACTTTAGCGGCGGCGGATCGGCTTGAATGTATTAAAAAAGTTTTATCATTTGTTGCCGACTCGACTAGTAACGGCTTCGGGGCAATCAGACAAGCCAGGTCATCCAGTTCTCCGTACTTCAATATACCAATCGGCAGTTGAGCTCCGCAAAAATGTCCATTTGATATCGCAAAGGAACCAAACTCATTCAGGTATCCGCTTACTACAGCACATTTTATTCGGTCATCCAGAATGGTAGTGTATAGGGTCATTGTTCCCCCGTAGGACAATCCGGCACAACCTATGCGATTTGGGTCTACTTCCGGCCGGCTTTGTAGGTAATTGATGGAACACTGGGCATCCCATATGTTCAGGGTTAGAAGGTTTTCACCAAACAGAAGCGCTTTGTCTTCCAGCATATCGCAAGTGTCCTTGCCTGTAAGCGTTCCACGCAATCCTCTTTCCCCGAAGCCTCTCCAATCAGGAACGATTACTACATATCCATCCAATACAAATTGCTCGGCGTATGTGTAATTTAAGCGCTCTATGATATCCACTTTGGAATATTCACCATGACTTATGTCACAAAGGTCATCTTTACCGTTACCGTGACCATGAGCGGCTAATATTGCGGGTCTTTTTTCATTCGACTTTAGGTCTTTAGGGATTAAAACGAATGCTACAACCGACATGTAGCTCTCTGAATTGAATATAACTTTTTCTCTCCAATATTTCCCTTTGTCTACCTTTTCCATGACCAGCGGGTCCATTTCGACTGGGGAGGGAAAAGGCGCCAAACAATCTCTTAGAATAACGGTAAATTCACTCTTCCATTGTTCGAATTCTTCTTCACTACGGGCTTTGAAGCTGTAAGGTCTAGTAGTACTTTCATATTTTTTTATGAAATATTCTCCAACGGACAAATTACGTATCGTTTCCATTTTTCACCTTTATTCAATCTCGATAAACATTTAATCAGGGTGCTCAAGTAAGTTATCTAGTAAAACAAACTGGCGGCTTCAGAATGAAGCCGCCAGTAAAATCATTGGGTACATGGATCAGGTTAATGATCAGGCACCTGGAGGGGTATAATCGGCACCCCCTGCCCTTCTCAACGCCTCCAATCCCTCTTCTATGGTTAATAGAGGTATGGTCTGTATATCGCTTATTGCACCCCCTGCCGCCGCTGTTATGGCTACAGTCGCCGCACTCACATTGTCAGGAAATTCAGTAATCAGGACTATGTCGTGCTCTCCGAAGGCCATGTAGGCACTCTCTACTTTGCCCCCTTGGCCTTCAATAAGGGATTTGACTACCTCAACTCTATTTTGAGGGTTTTGTACCTGTGCAGCCCAGGCTGCGCTGGTGTATGAAACTAAATGTAAATAATGGGCCATGTAGTTACTCCTTGGCGGTGATTGATGGTTTTGTAAGATAGTATTGATTTTTATGGCGGTTTGTAAAGTGACAGTCTACTATGATGCGTAAATTAGTCGAAAAGGCCGTATATGTTGCCTTAACGTGTCCTTAAAGCTTCAGTTGGGGGCATACTTGCGGCTCTCAGAGACGGGTATAGTCCTGCAAGTCCTCCAATCAATAATGAACAAATAATTCCTCCGATTATCGCGTACATAGGGATGACGATGTCCCAGCCCTGCGTAGTAGCATAGATTGATGTAACAAAAATCCCTACTAAAATCCCAGCACCTCCACCTATGCCTGACAACAGAAATGATTCCGTTAAGAATTGTGAAGCGATGTGCAATCGGGTAGCACCAAGCGCCCTGCGGAGACCTATTTCGTTACGTCTCTCCATTACCGCAATAACCATGACATTAGCAATACCTATCCCACCGACCAGCAAGGCCACTGCTCCGAGACCTACAAATAAATTGATGAAAGTATTACTGGCAGCAACCCTAGCCTCGAGGGCATCTGAGGCTCTACTGACTTGCACTTCTTCAGGATTTTCAGGGTTTACGGTTGCCGCTAAAACGGATCTAACATCGTGTACGTGCTCTGTGTGAGCCCTTAGGTATACTATGTCGGTCTCTCCGTCGTGTCCCAGAAATTTCGAAGCGGATTGGTACCCAATGATCGCCCCTCTGTCCAGATCCGCTGCTAAGGGAAGGGGATTTAAGATTCCAACTGCGACAAACCATTCGTTTCCTAACCAGAGTTTTTGTTTTCCTGTTATTTTTCTAATTCCTAATCTTTCGGCAGCAACTGAACCCAAGACCACGGCGGGAAAGTTTTTTATAGCGCCATCTAAATACCTGCCGCTATTTAAAGTGCCTCGCTGTGTCTCAAGTAGATTTAAATCACTTGCAATGATTGTTATTCCCTGAGTTCTCCCATCGTCTATAAGGTCATTTATGTAAACTCCCCCTTCTACCCTGCTCGTCTTTGAAACTTGATACACTGGATCAATTCTGGAGATCATTGAAGGTGCTTCATCCGGCAAACTCACAGGCACAGACCTAAACCCTTCTCCAGCTTGTACTGTTAGCAAATTAGTACCGAGGGCATCAATGTTTTTCAATAGATCGGCACTGCCGGATTGAGAAAGCCCCAGGATACCTACTAGGGACGCAATCCCTATAGTGATCCCAACAGCTGAAAGTGCGGCTCTTAATTTCCTTGTCTTTAGTCCCGAAGCTCCGACACGGAGAGTGTCATAAAATCCCAGATGACTCACAATTAATTTGGGAGTTTTTTTATCATCCATCTTAGTAGCTTCTGTCCAGCTGGACGTCTGATTGCACCTTGCCGTCTACCAATGTCAGGTTGCGCTTTGATACAGCGGCTACTTCTGTGTCGTGAGTTATTAGAATTACGGTAGTGCCATCATTATTTAAGTCAAAGAAAAGATTCATCAGTGAGGTAGTGTTTTTAGAATCCAAATTGCCTGTTGGTTCATCAGCTAAAATAAAAGAAGGTTCATTCACAAGTGCCCTTGCAATGGCTACTCGCTGCTGTTCTCCACCTGAAAGTTCGTTGGGTTGGTGATCCAATCTATGCGATAGTCCAACTCTATCTAACATGGCCCTTGATTTTTCAGTCCTGGTTTTCCGAGGGACTCCTGAATATAGAAGTCCGTTTTCAACGTTTTCAGTGGCGGTAAATCCTGGCAGGAGAAAAAATTCTTGAAAGACAAACCCGATGTGTGTAGAACGTAGTCCAGACAGTTTTCCGTCAGCCATTTGATTTGTATTAATACCATTTATAAACAGTGAACCCCCACTTGGACGAGTAAGAGTCCCTATTATGTGAAGTAAAGTTGTTTTCCCGCTTCCAGACGCCCCTATGATGCCGACAAATTCCCCTTTTCTGACGGAAATTGAGACTTTGGACAAGGCGTTGACTGGTGGTGTTCCCGGGTAACTTTTACTTACCTCTCGTAATTCCACAGCCATTTCATTGGTATAGTCGGTAGGTTTCACTTAAGATTTATCTCACAAACATTATTCGGGAATCACTATTTCCAATCCATCTGTCAATCCAGGGCCATCTATTTCAACCCATCCATCCGAATAAATTCCTGTTTCAACTGGTATCAAGATGGTAGTATCTTGTTTTTTTATTTCGAGAGCATAACCGCCATCAAGGAGGGCTAGTAAAGCGGAGACTGGGGCGGCAATCACATTTTCCGCGAAAGTTTTTGTTACGGATACAATCACTGGAGCGCCAGTCCATTTGATTATGTCTTTTGAATCAGTTATAGCGATTGAAACTTCAAAAAATGGGTCTTCTGCTTGATTTCCAGTAGGTACCACAGCCACTTTACCAATCTTTGTAATCATGCCGGTCACTACCGTTTCGTCAGGCAATTCTATTTGCACTTCTGATCCCGTTTGTATCAAATCTTGATCAGACACAAGGAGTTGAGTTTCAACACGTTGCAACGATAGGCTACTTGTTGTTAGACCTGATCTGCCAATTGAGGTGTCGGTTTTTTCCATCGGGGTTATGGATATTACGATTTCACTAGAAGTTATGTGTTTACCAGGGGCATCTTCAGGGGATATATACTCAATCATTGATTTACCAGGAGCAAAAACAATATCTCCTGGTTCTAATGTGCCGTTAACGATTAGTCCATAACTTTCTTGCATTTGTCTTATTGCTTCCTCGGTTTTCTCATCAAAAACTTGGTCTATTTGAAATTTTTGATTGGTATTAAACCCGAGAGCGGTTAAATTTTCCTCTAAATATCTGACGTCTTCTCCACGTGTCATACCTAGTCTAAATTCTCGCCAAGCCGGGAAAGGCCCATACATCAGAATGGATCCGTAATATCCTTGGACGAATTGCTCACGGGAAACCCATGCGGCATGTAAGGACGCTTGAGCGGATTCCAACGAAGTCATAGCCTGATTGAGAGCAGCTTCAGTTGGGCCGTTATCGAGTGATTTACGGTGTTCAATTGAAGAATTTAGCGTTACTTTAGCTTGCTCAAGTTCCTTATATGTGGGTTGCACATCGAGTGACGCACGTTGTAATTTTGCGGATTCAATGTTTTTCTCGGCGGATTGTACAGAATTAATTTCAGGGGACTCGAATAGTGAGTCTCTTTGAATACGAGCTGATTCTAAGGATTTTACAGCGGAATCTATTGATTTGACGTCCGGTAACTCATCCAAGGTGTCTCTTTGGGATTTTGCCGATAAAAGCGCCGCAGTAGCATGGGCAATAGCCATTTCACTTGGTTCTGTATCAATAAGAGCACGTTGTTTAAGAGCTGAATCTAGTGAGGTCTCTAATTGCTTCAATTCTGATATTGTCGGCTCTTCCTCCATAAGGGAACGATTAGCCGTAGCCTGTAAGAGATTTGCCTCTGTAGAGGCTTTACCGTTTAAGGCGGAGAGATATCCGTTGTGGGCCTGTAGAAGGGACTGTGACTCAGGTACCAATATCTTGTTTTCTATAAGTTTTAAAATTGTTTCAGTCGTTGTTGTGGAAATAGGCAAATCATGGACTGGGCACAACGTGTCCAAATAAATAGAACCGGACAGAAATTTACCGTAAGCTTGTTCACAAAATTCATCGTGGGCGCTTCTACGAGAGGCCCACGATGAATTCAACGTCGATTGAGCGTTGGCAAATGAACCCTTAGCTTGTATTAAAGCGGCGTCGGCTGCAGCAATTTGTGCGTCAGAAGGTGGGGCCCGCAAATTTTCAAGGGCGAGCTCAGCTTGAGCTACTGCCGCATCGGCTGCAGCAATTTGCGCGTCAGAAGGCGGGGTGTTCAAATTTTCAAGGGCGAGCTCAGCTTGAGCTACTGCCGCATCGGCTGCAGCAATTTGCGCGTCAGAAGGTGGGGTGTTCAAATTTTCTAAGGCGAGCTCAGCTTGAGCCACGGCTGCTTCTGCCGACGCGATTTGGGACTCAGAAGGACCCTCAAGCAAATTCTGAAGGGCGATTTCCGCTTGGAGTATGGCTGCATCGGCCATGGCTATCTGACTGGATTCTGGTGGAGCTGTCAAATTATTTAAAGTGATCTCTGCTTGGATTATGTTGGCATCCGCTGACAAAATCGCTGATTCCGTGGCTGGTGTCCGCAAATTTTCTAAAGCCAGTTCAGCTTGTGCAACTGAAGCTAGGGCACCTGAGATTTGTTGGTCCGCGTTAAGGATTTGCAAATCAGTAACTGACTTGTACAGTTTGAAAATAACATCTCCGCGCCCTAATATTTCCCCCTCAAGAGGAAGCTCTGTGATAATTCCGTCGTGGTTAGATGCTATGTTGATGTTGGACTCATACCCAAGCAAACCGTTTAATTCTTCGTAAGTTCTCAGATCCCTACGTTCCAGAAAAGAGGAGCGTATCTGTTGATTAGTAGTTTCCTTATTACTTGCGGAAAACAGGTTTGGCGTAATGTCAAAGTAAATCAGACTGACAATCACGATTGTCAAAGCTAGAAATAAAGTAACTAATCCAATGGTCAATAATTTAATCATATAACTTTCGCTCAATATGGTGTGTGCTAGATTCCATCATTTGTCTTTCTTGTTCTGAAATATAGCTGCGTTACACAAATCAAACGTTCTTTCCGCCTTAGTGGAAATTGACGTACCGGACGACTTGGCTTTGAATTGCTCGTATATTG
Source organism: uncultured Dehalococcoidia bacterium (assembly GCA_964620395.1). Classification (GTDB taxonomy): domain Bacteria; phylum Chloroflexota; class Dehalococcoidia; order Lucifugimonadales; family UBA826; genus CAZUHE01. Next base: position 3,050 of record CAZUHE010000042.1, on the reverse strand, counting down.
GCTTCATAGCAGCTCTGGGATCCTTCGCAAAATTAGGGTCTGCAACAGAATAGCCGTGATTTCTCAAGCATGATACTAATTTCAGGAGATCGTCTTGTAGTTTCACTGGGTCTTCTTTAGGTTCAGGTGAAGTAGAAGCTACAGCATCAAGTATGGGTAAACAAATCTCTAGTGCTTTTTTGGATTTTTTGCTTTCCCAACTGAATCCTGCATTTTGAGTGGCTATTGCTGTTTTCAGTATTCCCCATTTGACAGAGCCATCCGAATTTAGTTCCGGATATGGGGTTGTTATACCTTCTTTATTCATGCATTTCATAAAATCTATAGTTATCATTTCTTCAGACTTCGCAATTTGAGTGCCAATGCTTTTAATATTGTTCACTTTGAGCTTTGTCTGTTCATCGTAATTGGTTGAGTTGGGAACTCCTGAGGATGCTTTGATTCCAACATCTTGAGATGAACATCCGTACGTGAAAGCAACTATGAACATAGAGGTAATTACGATTAACTGCGAGTTTGTCGTTATTGTCATTCTATTATGGCCTGTTCTCATTAGTTACGGCCTTCTTGGGCCCCCACCCGGAGATGGGCCTCGCCCAGTACCTTGAAAAATTTCCTCTCGACAAGATAAGACGGTTTCGCGTATTTTTTCGGAATTACCGTCGATATTTTGGAGGACAGATTGGAAGGCGGATCTTATTCCTGAGGAAAAATCGGGATCGCTTGCGTTTAAACCTTCTTCCCTTAAACATTCTGAAAATTTCAACAAATTGTCCTGCAAGGCTATCTCATCTTCCTGCGAACGGTCCCTGGCAAAGCTCACATTACTTAAAATTGGTAAACACTTCTCTCTCGCTTGTCGAGCTTCTTCATTTCTTGTGTTCCAGCTGCTATTACCACCTAGGGATTGTCGCAATCTCATAACGTTGATTGTGCCATCCGCATTTAATTCCGGGTCAGGCACCTCGAAACCGTGGGATCTCAAACAATCGGCGAATCTTGTCATGATTTCTTCATCCGTCAAATTTTGAAGACCTTCATTACTTGGGATGTCTTCATCGGTGGCTCTTGGCATAGGAGCCGTTTCAGTGTTGCTTATGGTAGCTAATTCTCTACTCAACTCTTCAGGATTGATTTGCGCCACACCTGATGATGAGTTTTCTGACTTAGAGCATCCATAAAATACAGCTAGTAATGCCAGTGCTAAAATCGTATAAAGCCCAAATTTGTGGAACGAAATCATATTTCTAATCTAAAGCATATTTAATTGATGAACCCGTCATGATTATAAAGCGTTATCCAAAATTGTTTCTAAGAAAATCCTAAGATCGGATATTTAAGGCCGTATAGTTTCGTGTCTCATGGTGGATCGTTAGCGAAATTTATCCAAGTAAAACATTTCTGAGTGATTGGTGTGTCTACCTCTCGTGTTCCCATAATTGTCTGGCACCGATGTCTACTCCTCCATCTACAGCTAATGCCTGTCCAGTGATCCATCCTGATTCATCTGATGCCAGGAACAAAGCAGCGTAAGCGATATCTTGAGGATATCCTGTTCTATGGAGAGAGACTTCGGCTGGTTCTACTGAGTTTGATGGTAGCTTCCCTCTGAACAAACCTGCCAATATCGTATTCACTCTTATATTGTCACTGTGAAATTCTTGGGCTAAGTTTCCTGATAAGCCAATTATTCCTGTTTTTGCTGCGCTGTAAGCCGCGTTTCCAGCTTGTCTCACATTAAAGCTTGCGGCAATGGCAACAATTGAACCGCCTCCGTTCTCTTTCATTATCGGACGTATTGATTGTGTGACATTAAAGTAACTGTTGAGGGTGTTTTGAATTGTTTGATCCCAGAATTCACTGTTTATATCCGTAGTTTTTTTACCAGGGTCAAAATTACCCCCGGCGGCTGAATACAATGTGTCCACGGGTCCTAATTTAGTGGTTACCTCATCTACCAATTGATCGGCTTTGTGTTTATTTGATATATCCCCAGGCATTATGTGGGCGGTACCACCATGAGTTTTTATTTCAGAGGCTGTTTTTTCCAAATGAGTTGTGGTTCTAGCATTGAGAACTACGGTCGCCCCTTCTTGTGCATACAACATCGCCACCGCTTTGCCCATTCCTCGCCCCACACCGCAGAGTAATGCAATTTTGTTTTCTAATCTCACGTTATTACCCCTTAAGGTCTACCTTTGTTGTTTATTTGGAATTATTGGATATGCTGTATTAAATAACGGAAGTCAATCGATATTTTGATTTGCGGGTTTTGATCCAAGATGCTGGGTTCCTCTTGATCTAGCTATTGATATTTGCCTTTGCCTTTCACGAGATCTGGCTTTTTTGGATTCCTTCAGGATGTCATAACATTTTGGACATGTCACACCTTCTTCGTAAAATCGTGATTCACGGTCCTGTTCCGACAAGGGCTCCTGGCACCCATAACATAGTTCGTATGCACCTTCTTCAAGTCCGTGTTTCAGTGACACACGATCGTCAAAAACAAAACATTCTCCTTCCCAGAGGCTTTCCGTGGGAGCAATTTCTTCTAAATATTTAAGTATTCCGCCCTTGAGGTGATAAATTTCCTTAAATCCCTCTGATTTCATGTAAGCCGAGGCCTTTTCGCATCTTATCCCCCCTGTACAGTACATGGCGATGGCTGGTTTTTCCTCAAGCTCAGTCGAGTGCTCTTCAACCCAATTAGGAAAGTCACTGAAGTTGTCGGTGTTTGGGTCAATGGACCCCTTAAATCGGCCTACCTCAATTTCAAATTTGTTTCTAACATCGATTAAAGTGATATCCCCTCTCTCGATTAAGCTGTTCCAATCCTTGGCGTCGACATGGATCCCAGAATCTATTTTCCCGTTTATCCTGTCTACTCCCATCGTTACTATCTCTTTTTTAATCTTTACCTTCATTCGGTTGAAATTTTGTTCAGTAGTCCATGAATACTTCACATCGAGATGTTCCATTTCTCTCCAATTTGATATGTGATGAATCACAGCGTCAATATGAGGCTTTTTTCCCGAGATGGTTCCGTTTAT
>CAZUHE010000041.1:0-9493 GCA_964620395.1 uncultured Dehalococcoidia bacterium | reverse complement strand
CATGTGAAAAGGCGTTTGGCATTCAGTACAAATCAATCTTCCCGACAATCGATCTACTACGACTTCTTCTGAAACATCAAAAAAAATAACCCTATCAACCCCATTGCCGGTACCAAGATGATGTATCAGTGCTTTCGCTTGCCCAACAGTTCTTGGAAATCCGTCGAGAATAAACCCTCCTGAGTGTTCTGGTTCATCTATCCAAGATAAGACCATTCTTATCGTTATATCATCGGGAACATAGTCTCCATTATCCATGAAATTCTTCGCCATTAGGCCCAATTCTGTTTCACTGGCTAAGTTATCTCTAAACAAGTCTCCAGAGGAAACCTGGTGAACCCCAACCAACGAAGATATGTAAGAGGATTGAGTCCCTTTTCCTGACCCTGGGGGACCCATTAATATAATTTTCAATTCAGATATTTCCCCGTACTTCCACAAAAACCAGCATCATCTTACAAAGCCTTCATAATTCCGCATCAATAACTGAGATTCGAGCTGCCTCATCGTATCGAGGGCCACACCAACCATTATCAATAGACTAGTACTACTCAGTGTCAAAGCTTGTATGCCTGTTACGCCAGAAACGAAGAAAGGGATTATTGCAATAATCCCTAGAAATATTGCCCCTCCCCAGGTGACTCTTAATATGACCTTATTCAGATATTCTTGCGTCGGCTGACCTGGCCGAATACCGGGAATAAATCCCCCATTCCTTTGGAGAGTATCCGCTAAATTTTGTTGTTGAAATATTACAATCGTATAGAAAAACGTGAATATAACCACGAGTACAAACACAGCTATCCAATAGGGTAAATTGGCAGGATCCAAAGTGTCTGCAAAAAACGTCGCGACAGTATTTGTAAAACTATCATCCAATGGGTTTCTAAAATAGCTTGCGATAGTACCCGGGAGAATTATTATCGAGAATGCAAATATCAATGGAATCATCCCTGCAGTGTTAACTCTAATCGGAAGAAAAGTAGAGCCGCTCTGACGTTGCATCATGCCTCCCCTAAACACACTGCGCCCGTACTGAACAGGAATCCTTCTAACCGCCTCATTAAAAAGGACAATCACAAAAATCAACCCAAACCCTATGATAGCCAACATCATTAGACCAGACATATCATCACTTTCCAGAAAGCTTCTGCCGATCATCTGCGGGAAACTAGCAACAATTCCTCCAAAAATTATCAAAGAAATACCGTTCCCCAAACCTTTTTCTGTAATTAGTTCTCCCAACCACACAAGAAACATTGTGCCAGCTACCAATGAGAACATCATTGCAAAAGTATGTAAATTCAGGCCGAAATCAACTCCCGGTAACACCCCTGAGGACATGAGTAATGTAAGCTGACCCCACCCTTGTAAAAACGCTATCGGAACAGTCAAATAGTGCGTGTATTGATTGATCCTTTGGCGCCCATAATCACCTTCTTGGGATAATTCCTTCAGTGAAGGCAAAACAGGAGTTAGTATCTGCATCACAATGGACGCTGTTATATAGGGATAAACACCTAGCGCAGCTACGCTCAAGTTGGCTAAAGCCCCTCCACTAAACAAATCCAAGAAACCAAGCAAGGCTTGGGAATTGAAAGCTTGAGATAGTGCCTGAGTGTCAACACCAGGGACTGGAACATGAGCAACGAACCGAAAGATTAACAACATCCCGAAAGTAAACAGTATCTTTGCCCGCAAATCCGGTACACGCATCGCATCCAACATAGATTGGATCAATTGAGGCCTAGATATTTGTTCGCCTCTTGGCGTGCCAGATTGACGGACCATCTAATCTAACACCTTTACAGATCCGCCAGCCGCCTCGATCTTTTCCTTGGCAGATTTTGTAAATTTATTAGCCGTTATGCTTAAAGCTACTGTAACCTCTCCTCTCCCCAAAATCTTAGTGGGGTGACCATTATCCCTAATCACCCTTGCCCCTACCAAATCTTTTGTTTCAATATCTCCACCTTCTGGAAATTTCTCCATTATCCTATCCAGGTTCACAGCATTAAATTGCTTTTTAAACACATTGGTGAACCCCCTGAGAGACGGTAGCCTTTTTATCATTGGCAATTGGCCACCTTCGAACCCTGGACGAACACCGCCCCCGGATCTAGACTTTTGACCTTTCATACCTCGACCAGAATAGCTCCCATTACCACTGCCATCACCACGTCCAACCCTCTTCCTGTTTTTTCTCGGTTGATTAGATTTAATCGTATTTTGCTGCATTGACATGTGTAAATTTCTCTTTAAATTATGTTGGAGACGAACATAGACTCAATCCACGCTGTCCACTTCTACTAAATGCTCTACTTTTCGCACCATACCCAATATAGACGGGGTGGGTTCATGTTCCACGACATCGTTCAATTTTTTCAGACCAAGACTTTCTATAACTTTTCTTTGTTTATGAGAATAGCCGATGGTACTCTTTTTCCAAGTAACAATAATTTTTGACATATAAATCCTCTATTCCTCTTGGGAATCACTGCCCTCATTATCCTCAGTATAGCCCTGAACATAATTTTTCCTCTTTGCGATTTCAGCCTTAGGATCTTTAAGCAGCTGCAACCCTTGTAAAGTTGCTTTCACGACATTTGTGGGGTTCGTGCTTCTACGCACCTTTGTAACAATATCCTTGATACCAGCTAGCTCAACGACTGCACGTACAGATTCACCAGCAATGACCCCAGTTCCAGGAGGCGCGGGCTTCAACATGACAATCGACCCTCCAAATTTAACAGTTATGTCATGAGGGATAGTATCGCCATTCATGGGTACGTTAATCATTGCATTCTGTGCAACTGTGGACCCCTTTCTTATAGCATCAGGCACTGCATCCGCCTTGCCCATACCCATACCCACACTCCCTTCCCCATCCCCGACAACAACTACTGCACTAAAACTTAGGTGTCTTCCGCCCTTTACCACCTTTGATACCCTATTTATCCTCACAGTACGCTCAGTTAAACCTGAGTCATCCCGTTGACTTTCTGAACTATTCCCGGTTTGACTTTGATTCGTCATATTTACATCACCCTTTGCCTAACAACAAATGCTTTTAGAAGATTAAGCCCTCTTTTTTCGCAGCATCAGCCACAGCCTTAACTCTTCCATGAAATTTATAACCACCTCTATCAAATACAACTTCTTCTACACCGCTCTTTATGGCTCTCTGAGCCACAACACGGCCTACCTCTTCAGCTGTCTTGATTTTTCCTTCAGTTGTTAGAGAGTGCTTATGTATAACTTCTTCCAAACTTGAAGCCGACACAATCGTATGACCAGCTTGGTCATTTATAACTTGAGCATAAATATTCCCTAAACTTCGATAAACCGACAAACGAGGCTTGGCATCAGTACCATGAAGTTTCTTTCTCAGCCTTTTGTGCCTAATGACTCTCTTAATTTTTCCACTTTTGACCGGCATGCCTAAACCCTCCTAGCACTCTTGCCAGGTTTGAGCCTAACTTGCTCACCTGCATATCTAATACCTTTACCCGTATATATATTCGGAGGCCTTACCTTACGAATTTCTGCCGCCAACTGCCCCACTGCCTGTTTGTCCACTCCGGAAACGGTAATTTTATTATTATCTTCCACTTGCAATATCACATCATCTTGAGGCTGAATCGTTACGCTATGGCTCAACATAACGTTTAACGTTATTCCCTTACCGGACTGTTGAACTCTATAACCGACCCCAACTAATTCAAGAGATTTTTTGAAACCCTCATGCACACCAGTAACCATATTGGCTATTAAGCTTCTTGTTAATCCATGGAAAGCTTTTATTTGACTTTCCTCCGACGCTCTTTGCACTATCAAAGAACCATCAGATTCCCCCACACTAATGCTCTGATCAAATGAACCCTTAAGCTCACCTTTTGGTCCCTTAACCACAACTGAAGAACCTTGTATTTTTACATCAACTCCAGAAGGAATTGGTATTGGTTTATTTCCAATTCTCGACATCAATTAATCTCCTTACCAAACATGAAACAATACTTCACCACCCACCCCCGCATTTTTCGCCTTAATCCCAGTCATTACACCTTGATTAGTCGAAAGGACCACTACTCCTCTTCCGCCTTGAACGTATGGAATATCATCTTTCCCTACGTAGGCACGTAATCCTGGCTTACTAATTCTCTTCAAACCACTTATTGCCGCATCTCCTCTGCTCCAGTAATGTAAATCCACAGAGATTGATTCTTCATTGTCTTTATCTTCGCTAATTCTGAAATCCGACAAGAAGCCTTCTTCTTTAAGAATTTGAAGAATGTCCAATTTGATTTTAGAAGAAGGCACAATTACTGAATCTCGCCCAATCATAATGGCATTTCGAATCCTCGTAAGCATATCTGCAATTGGATCGGATACTGACATCTTAGTTCCTTTTTACGTCCCTATTTACTTTTACCAACTAGCCTTCTTGACCCCAGGCAAGTGTCCTTTGTGGGCCATTTCCCTGAAGGCTATACGGGAGAGCCCAAAATATCGAATGTAACCCCTAGGCCTACCAGTTACCACACAGCGATTTCTCACTCGAAAAGGACTGGAATTTCGCGGCATCTTTCCCAACTCTTGGCGAGCGGCATTACGCTCATCTTGCGAAGCTTTGCCGTCTTTTGCAATCTCAGTCAGAGCCTTTCGTTTCTCGGCATATTTGATTACTAGATTTTGCCGTTTCAAGTTTTTTGTTACCGAAGATGTTTTCGCCAATGCACTATCCTTCTGTTCTAGTTTCCATTTTCTCTAGTATCTAACTACGTAACTCTCACGAATGGCATTCCAAGCAATTCTAAAAATCTCATGCCTTCATTATCATTCTTCGCAGTGGTTCCAATTACGACCTGGAGCCCTCTTATTCGGTCAATGTTGTTGTAATCTATTTCAGGAAAAATCGCATGCTCCCTTATTCCGATCGAGCAATTGCCTCGACCATCAAAGCAATTCCTAGATATACCTTGAAAGTCTCTTATTCTGGGCAAAGCCGAGTTTAAAAATCTGTCTACAAATTCGTACATACGACGTCGCCTGAGAGTGACTTTTAAACCTAATGGCATACCTTCCCTAATTTTAAACCCAGCTATAGACTTCTTTGCCCGTGTCACAACTGGCTTCTGACCTGTTATGAGTGCTATGTCTTCAGTGGCTCTTTCCATGGCCCGGTTATTCTGCAAGGATTCCCCAAGCCCAATGTTAATCACGACCTTTTCCAGACGAGGTATTTCCATCACACTTTTATAACCAAATTCTTTTACGAGTTCAGGCCCTACCTTCTCCCTCAACATCACAAGGAGACTAGGAGGAGCATTCTCCGTTAGCTTTTTCTCATCAGTGGTCATTCTATTATTTCCTCACAACCTTTCTTCTTACATTTCCGTGCCTTACTTCCATCCCCCAGAGAAATCTGGATCGTTCGGACAGGCGACGTGCAATGAGGACATATCAACATGACGTTGGAGGCGTAAAAAGGTTGCTCTTTCTCTATAATTTCAGCGGCCCTCATTCCTTGTGCCTTCATATGTCTTTTTACGATATTTATTGACTCAACAGTTACTTTGTTGGCACTGACGTCTACTTCTTGAACTGCACCCTGCCTACCTCTATCTTTACCTGTGATAACCAGGACAGTGTCACCTTTTTTTATTTTCATTTAGATCACCTCTGGTGCCAACGACACTATACGCATGTAATTATTGTCCCTAAGCTCTCTTGCTACTGGACCAAAAATACGGGTTCCTCGTGGCATACTGTCATCATTAACTAACACTGCAGCGTTCTCATCAAACTTGATGTGGGAACCATCCTTTCTACGATGTGTTTTAGACGTCCTAACAACAACCGCTTTAACAACTTCACCCTTCTTTACACCAGATGAGGGCGCCGCCTCTTTAACGGAAGCTACAATCACATCTCCAAGCCAAGCGTATTTCCTCCCAGAACCACCGGGAACCCCAATACAGCTAATCACCCTAGCCCCTGAGTTGTCCGCAACCTTAAGGCGCGTATATATTTGAATCATTTCAAATTACTCTCTTTAAAATTCCTTCCCTAAAACAAATCCATTTACTAGCTAAGAAGCTTGTTCAACACTGATATCTTTTGGCTGTAATTCCGCAACATCTCCTTTTTGCAAAACCTCAAGAATTTTCCATCTTTTGGTTTTAGAAAGAGGTCTCGTCTCAATAATGTTTACCACGTCCCCTAAACCGCACTGATTATTTTCATCATGAACATTAAACTTGCTTCGCTTCCTCACGCTCTTTTTATAGATGCGGTGCGCAGCTTTCCAATCCACAGAAACGACGATAGTCTTGTCCATACCACAGGACACGACACGACCAGTCTTTACTTTCCTTCGTTTGTAACTCATTAATTGCCCCTTGAAATCTCTCTTTCCCTGATAACCGTCATGATCCTGGCAATCTTCTTTCTAACAATTCCAATCTCATTAACGTTAGTTAATTGCATAGTAGCCGCCCTAAACCTCAGGTTCATGATTTCTTTTTGAGCTTCTTCCAATTCATCAACAAGCTCACTATCATCGAATGCTCTAATATTGTCTATCGTTACCATCCTTACCCCTCTATAACTTTATTGGGACCCCAATTTTAAGATCTGCTTACGACTTTGGTGCCCATTGGCATTTTTGAAGCTGCCAGTGTTAGTGCATGCCTGGCAGTTTCCTCTGGTATGCCGGCCAACTCAAAAAGAACTCGCCCCGGCTTTACCACGGCCACCCAGTGATCTGGTGCCCCTTTACCTTTACCCATCCTTGTTTCAGCAGCCCTAGCCGTGACACTTTTATCGGGAAATATTTTTATCCACATCCGACCTCCACGCCTGGCATACCTCGTCATAGCCCTACGTGCTGCTTCAATTTGCCTAGATGTAACCCAAGCATTCTCTGTCGCTTTCAGGCCAAAATCACCGAAAGCCAGGGAACTACCAGAAACAGCCACACCTTTCCTGCGACCCCTATGATGATTTCGGTACTTGACCCTCTTTGGCTGTAACATATTTTATTGTTCCTCTACACCTTCAATTGAACTATCCGCATCAGGTTTAGACTCATCAGTTTCGACGCTATCAGCCTCATTCGCTGTCACCATAACCTGGATAGGAGGAACTTCATCCTCTTCCATAGACGTGGACCCAGCTGTATCTTCTGAGGCATTAGATAATTCACCCATGATAGTAGGGTTCATTATTTCACCTTTACATATCCAAACCTTTACACCTATAACTCCGTATTCTGTCGCAGCCTCAGCCAACCCATAGTCAATATCTGCCCTAAGGGTATGCAATGGAACTCTTCCTTCCATGGCTTTTTCAGTTCTAGCTATATCTGCCCCTGCCAATCTACCTGAGGCAATGATCTTTATACCTTCAGCTCCCGCCTGCATCGTTCTAGTCAATGCCTGTCTAATAGCCCTTCGAAAGGCAATCCGTCTTTCCAATTGGTCTGCTACGCCACGAGCCACCAGATAGGCGTCAAGCTCTGATTGCCTGACTTCTCGAACGTTCAGCCTGGTTCTTCGTGTGCCTGTCATAGAGTCAAGTTTTTTTCTCAATTCATCCACCCTTTGACCACCTCTACCAATCACTATTCCGGGCCTAGCAGTATGAATAGTCACTGACACCTCGTTGGAATCACGCTCAATATCAATTTTTGATATCCCGGCTTCTTCATACATATCCGCAATTGCTTTCCTGATTTCTATGTCCTCTGAAACCAACTTGGCGTATTCATTGCCCCGACCCGCAAACCATGTTGCATGCCAATCCTTAGTAATTCCTACACGAAATCCGTTTGGGTGTATTTTTTGTCCCAATCTACAGCTCCTCTTCTTCAACTACCACAGTTATATGGCTACTTCTACGATTTATACGTCCAACTCTTCCACGAGCTCTCGCTCTGAATCTTTTTACACGCGGACCTTCATCAGCATATATTTCTTTAATTTTAAGATCTTCACTTCTAACCATAAGCTCATTTTCTGCATTGGCCACCGCTGACTTTATTGTCTTAACAACATGAATAGCTGCCGGAGACTGTAAAAACTGCAGGGTGTTCAACGCATCGCCCACACGCGCACCTCTTACCATGTCCAAGATGTATTTCATCTTCTTCACAGACACACCAGTGTTAATTGATCTTGCTCTTGTTGCCATTTTTACGCCATCACTCTTAAATTATTGAAGAAAGTCTTTCGCTTTTTGATGAATGCCCTCGAAACGTTCGAGTAGGGGCGAATTCACCCAGTTTATGCCCAACCATGTTCTCTGTGATAAATATCGGAACATGACGCCTTCCGTCGTGCACTGCGATGGTCAAGCCGAGCATATCCGGCATTATTGTCGAGGCACGAGACCAAGTACGTATAACTTCCCGACTACCAACACGCACAACATTTTCCACTTTTTTGGCCAATTTAGGATGTACGTAAGGCCCCTTCTTTACAGATCTCGACATTGGTTTCTACTCCAGATATTTCCTATTTTTTATGCCTACTTCTTACGATAAACTTATTCGAAGGATTTCTTTTCTTCCTAGTCCTGAGTCCCAACGCAGGCTTTCCCCAGGGGGTTTTAGGGCTAGGCATTCCAATCGGCGACTTGCCTTCTCCTCCTCCGTGAGGGTGAGCATTTGGAGCCATAGCAACACCACGAACTGACGGCCTTTTACCCAAATAACGACTCCGGCCAGCCTTTCCCAGCTTTACATTTTTAGTATCAATCGCACTTAATTGCCCGATACTAGCCATACAGGCACTCAACACATTTCTCATTTCACCGGAAGGAAGTCTCAAAAGGGTGTATTTACCATCTTTTGCCAAAACTTGAGCAGAGCCTCCAGCACTGCGTACAATCTGACCACCCTTCCCAACTTTTAGCTCAACATTGTGAACCAAGGTACCAGATGGAATTTTAGCCAACGGTAGCGCATTTCCTGTCCGTATTTCAGATTCTTCACCAGAGGAAACATTATCCCCAACTTTGATCCCGTTAGGGGCCAGAATATATCTCCAATCACCATCTTTGAATTTTATTAGCGCTATCCTTGAAGATCTATTTGGATCGTACTCAATCGAATCAACTACGCCCAAAACCCCATAATTGTCCCGCTTAAAATCTATCTCCCTATAACGTCTTTTATGCCCTCCACCCCTATGACGAACAGTAAGCTTTCCAGTTGAATTCCTACCCCCCGTTTTCTTGAGTTTACGCAATAAGGACTTTTTTGGCTTGCTTCTAGTTATGTCTTCCGTCGTTTGGAGGACAAGGCCTCTTTGCCCTGGCGTATTTGGTCTTCTTGTCTTAAGTGGCATCACACACCTTCAAATATTGATATCGAGTCCCCCGGAGAGACTGTTACAATCGCCTTTTTCCAAGATTTCATTTGAGACACCTTTGGACCAAAACGCTTGGACTTTCCTTTGACGTTCATAGTATTTACTTTTTCTACTGTGAC
>CAZUHE010000040.1:1930-9606 GCA_964620395.1 uncultured Dehalococcoidia bacterium | reverse complement strand
CAACACGTGGAATCCCTCCAGCGGAAGGTTGAGGGTCTAACAAACCTTTGGATCGCAATTGATCCGCATTAAACGATACTGATGAAGCAGTATATTCATATATGAATTTTAGAAGGGCTACATCCCAAAATTCATCCACGCCGACAATTACAACTGAAAGATCATCTTTCTTCGCACTCAGATCAGTTGAAATCCGCGACGCAATTTCAGATGGTATCCCACTAAGTATTTCGAGATTTTCTGGTTCATTACGGTATTGGTAGAGGATACCGGGACTATTAGGGCCATATACTTCCGAGGCATGCTTCATGTAGTCATATGCACTTTGACTAAAGCCATCAAGATTCATCGCATAGGTGGGGGTTATCAAAGTAGGTTTTTCAGCTATCACTCTACCCTTTCTAAGCACACCTTCCAGATCTTTTTTGTTTGAATCTATGGCTGTGTAAATGGGCTCTGTTACAACAAAGTAGCTTATATTGGTCGCACCGAAAGTAGATAAGTGCTGCTGTGGAAATTTAGCAACGTAAGTCTGTTCTATCGCTCTCATCCAATCTGGAAGTTGTTCCATAATCACAATTAACCTGATTAATTTTGGGGCTTTGAAAAACTGAACCTATGTATTTTACATCAATATCAATAAGTCCGATCCAAAAGATCACAAAATGTTTTTTAAATGTTTGATCTTCCTCGCTGACATAAACAACAACAACCCAAGAAATCCTACATTAGTCACATCAAATGCTCTATCTCCGTTAGTCCTGTTGCAAAAACCCGAACTCGATGATTGCATCTCAGTTCCGTTTTCCTTTACCGATTGACGTTCGTCAAAAGAAGCTATAGTTTGGCCTCCAACTTGAGGGGTTAGGGTAAATGCAGTGACAGTAGGCCTTGGCAACGGGGTTGGCAGAACAGATTCGATACTAACAGGATCGTATTTGGGTGCTCCTATGTATGACCTCCACTGGTTTTCCAAAGAAATTCTATCCATTCCATATACAGATATTATGGCATCGTCTATTTTTTTTCCTGATTTCAACACAGCCAAAAGTTCGCGCATTTTATCTGGACCATGTTGAATTATCATGTATTCCACAATGGATCGGGCTTGACCGTAAAACATAATGACATCCTCGGGATCTCCTGGCATTGAAGGCATGGAAGTTATGGGTAGTAATTTGCCAGCATGTACACCAAAGTCAAGAGCTACGTCATAAGACACTGTTGGAGAAACATTTCCAAATTCAGCTAAACCTTCATCCAGCCATGATGGGACTCGGCCGAACACACTATCACCCGCTCTGTGGACCAATATATGTGTAACTTCATGAGATGCTGTACCCGTCGCCAGCCGACCTCCTCCAAGCACTAACAAAGTTCCCACTTTTGTAAAAGCCTGACCTTCAGTTATCAATTCTCTCCTTATTGTTGCACTACCTGGAGGTAAGGCTACCAACATCTCCTTCGTATTGTTGTACATATTCACCCTGATCGGATCAGTTTTACCCTCACCAAGGACAATCTCCATGAAAGCCATTGTCTTTAACATTGCATCCAGAATACCTACTGCTCTTGATTTCACTGGCCCGTGGTAAGCCACAGTCACGGGCCCTCCTGATATCTCATCCCATTTAAACCGAACATCCTGAAATACAAATTCATAGGTTTCTGAAGCATGTTTTAAACCATCCGCTGTGCTTACCTCAAAACTATAGGAAATCACCGTTCCGGGAGGTATATATTTACTTGCACTGTAAGTGTTCCAAAATAATTCAGCTGATACAGTTTGGGATGGTTCTATATCGAAATATTCATAGACACCGGTATTTTGCTGGCCGACTCGCATCCTTAAGGCAATTTCTTCCACAACTGAATCCGATTCAACATTGACTTTGAAACGAATCCCATTAGGGAATTCACTTATTACCTCATGCCATACAACCTCAGCAACGCCCGCATTATTTGCATCCAATCTTTGTCCAGTAGAAGTTATAACCATGGCGATAACTAACAATGGTATCAATAACAATTTCAATTTATACGATCCTCACGAATCATTTTCGCTGAGTGCAAGATACGTTGTAATGTGGTTACGAATCCGACAACAGTAATCCCGATCAATATAAATATCATCAGCGAATCAATCAATGATGTGAAAATCAATCCCGTTCCAATGATAACTACTCTCTCAGGCCTGGTCATAATTCCAATTTTACATTCAATTCCAAGGCCTTCTGAACGTGCCCGCAGATAGCTGATCATCACAGATGATACAAATGCCGTATAAGTTGACCAAACAGCAATGTTACATACCCCGAACCCTAAAGCCTGAATACCACAGTCATTTGCCGAATAGTGGATGATCAACCCAAAGAATATAAAAGCCTCTTGAAATCTGTCAGACACGGAATCCAGTAAAGCCCCAAATTTGGATGTTGTACCTTTCTTTCTTGCTATGGCACCATCTATTAGATCAAGAGCACTACCAAAAAACACTACAATGCCACCAATAAGTAGATACCCTTGTGATATGAAATAAGCAGCAAAAGCGATGATTACAAGACCTAAATATGTAACTCCATTCGCTGAAAAACCCAACCAGCAAAAAAACGAAGATACGGGATCTTCGTAATATCTGTAAACCAGATAACGCAACCGATCTCTATTCATGATTTGTGATCCCTATAGCGAAAATATTTGAGCCCAAGCAGGCCTTCGACACAAACGTATATAGGCTCATATCTATCTCACTTTTATCTTGTTTGCACTGAGAATTTTTCCGTAGTAATCCAATATTTTCTCAGACACGTCTGACCAATTATAAGTCTGAACGTCTTGCCAACCACACTCAGAAAGTTGATTTCTCAGAGATGGATCTTTTATCAAGGTGGCTAGTGATTTACTTAAACCATCAACATCCTTGGGAGTGCACAAAAGGGCATTTTCTTTGTGTCGAACTACCTGAGAAAACCCTTTTATACTGCTGGCAACCATTGGTGTCCGACTGGCCATAGCCTCCAGTAAAACAATACCAAAACTTTCTTGCCCGGTGGCCGGTGCACAAAATATATCTGCCGACGCATAATATCGCCGTTTGTTTTCCTCTGACACTCCTCCAACCAATATGACATCCTGGGGGTTTCTTTCTCCCAATATTCGTGAGGATTCAGAGTCTAATTCACCAGAACCCACAACAATTAACCTAAGATTGGGATATTCCCACTTTAAATCACAATACGACATCAACAAATACCGTAAACCTTTCCTGTTATCTAGCCTGCTCAAAAAAAGTATGTTGGTTTTTCCATCTCTCAGATTCGCAAATCCGCTAACTTTAGTAAAACTTTCAACGTCAACACCATTTGGTATAACTTCATATTCATCAGGCAAATATTTATTTATGAACTCTTTTGCAACTTCTGACACCGCTATACGTCCATTTAGACGATCAGAATAAATTTTCAATATTTTCTTAGCCACCACCTTATATAGTTGAGATCCGCCATAACTATGAAACGTCGCCACACGGGCAACATTATGATTATTATCAGTAGGGGATAGAGCACCCAACGTCACCGCGCCTGCAAATGGTTCATGAATGTGTATAACATCAAATTCTTCATCTTTGAGGAGGTTACGAATTTTCTTGCGCAACCAAACAGAAAGTGACACTCTCGCCACTGAACCTCCTGTAGGAATAGGCAAGGGTTTTCCCATCGGAATAAAATTATGAATTGCAGGAACTATTGATTCTGAAACTGGAGCGACAACTGAAGATTCAATACCTCTGGAAAGGAATTGGGAATGCAAGTTAGCTACGTGCTCATTGACACCCCCCGGTAACGCAAAATCGTACGGGGAGAAAAGAGCTATCTTTTTTGGATATCTCTCCACGCAATTCCCTTTCTAACAAACGACAAACCACTCCCAGGTATTATAAATTAACCTTGGGCTGATTCTTCGCCAACAATGAAATCTTCCAGTAATTTTCTCGCCTCATCATCCGTGTATTGAACAGGCGGAGATTTCATAAAATATGACGATGGCGCAGCAATTGGACCACTGATACCTCGATCTTTGGCAATCTTCGCACAACGAATAGCATCAATAACTACACCTGCTGAGTTAGGACTATCCCAAACTTCCAGCTTTAATTCCAGATTTAGTGGTACATCCCCGAAACTCTTTCCTTCCATTCTTATATAGCACCATTTTCTATCAGTCAGCCATGGGACATAATCACTTGGACCCACATGGATATCTCTATCAGGGATAAATTCATCAACCTGTGAGGTCA
Source organism: uncultured Dehalococcoidia bacterium (assembly GCA_964620395.1). Taxonomy (GTDB): domain Bacteria; phylum Chloroflexota; class Dehalococcoidia; order Lucifugimonadales; family UBA826; genus CAZUHE01. Next base: position 5,309 of record CAZUHE010000040.1, on the reverse strand, counting down.
CAGATTGTGTTTTTGATATCTTTTTTGAATCAAGTCTGTCCCTATCTAGCATATTCATGAAATCGGTATTTCCACCGAAGTTGAGCTGATAAGTCCTCAACAAATCCACTCCCCTGTCCATAAACAATCTGGTTAGAACACGGTGAGTTATTGTGGCTCCAACTTGTGACTTGATATCATCGCCTATAAGAGGCGCGCCTGCCTCCCTAAACCTGTTCTGCCAATAATCGTTTTCTCCACTTGCTATAAACACTGGTATACAGTTTATAAAGCCACATCCAGCTTGAAGTACTTGTTCTGCATACCATTTAGTAGCCTCTTCAGATCCTACTGGTAAATAATTGATTACCACATCAACTTCTCTATCTTTCAAAATTTCTACTATATCTGCGGTTCCACCATCTGCTTTCTCCACTAGTTCGGAAGTATATTTGCCAACTCCGTCATGTGTCATACCTCGTTGAACTTCCACATCTAGATTGGGAACATCCTGAAATTTCACTGTGTTGTTAGGCTGCGAAAAAATTGCCTCTGACAAATCCTTGCCAACCTTATTTTTATCCACATCAAACGCTGCGACAAATTTGATGTCCCCTATTCCGTACTCCCCTAGCACCGGATGCATTAGACCGGGAATTTTCTCACTGGACGTTGCATCAGCATACTTGGAAACACCCTGTATAAGCGATGACGAGCAGTTCCCGACACCAATAATTGCTACTTTAATATCTGGCAAGGCTAAGAAACTCCTTACTTAATTGATTTACTAGCTAATATTATTCGTTCCCACTACAAAACAGGATCAAACTAACTAATCAATCGTACCATTGTCTCGCAGGGCTTACCATACAAATATTTTCGTTCATATGAGGATATAACAGGCCGCTGCATTCAGAAAAACCATAGAAGCATATTTGCACAAATACCGCTTTGACCTCTTCAAGATCCACTGATAGCATCGAATAGGTTACAGCATGAGGTCCGGGAGCGATCAAAGTACGTGAAGTTAGCCAAAATAATCGCAGCAAAAACACCCTTTTATTATGGGTGGGTAATTTTGGCTACAGCAGGATCTACTCAATTGATCCGAAACGTTGCTGCTACTCTTACATTAGCTATATTCCTCTACCCTATGAGCAACGATCTAGGTTGGAGTCGAACAATGATTGCGGGGGCAGCAAGTGCAGGGGGATTATTAGCCTCTGTTACCGCACCTCTCGTTGGTTGGCTTATTGACAAATACGGTACAAGAATCATATTAAGTATCAGTATAGTACTACTCAGCTTATCTACTTTTTTGAGCAGTTGGGTCACAATGCCAATCATGTTCTTCGCGACCTACGGTGTTGGGCGTGTTATATTCAATAGTCCAATACAAATTGGGGCTTCCGTACTTGTTTCAAGATGGTTCATTCAAAGAAGAGGGCGCGCTAACGGAATCCTAGCTTTTTGCCATTCCGTAGGGATGACACTTTTCCCATTATTGGCATCAGTTCTAATAGCTTTCAATGGATGGCAATTCGCTTGGCAGATCCTGGGATTGATTGCTGCATTGGCAATATTCCCAGTGCTGCTGCTAACTGAAGATTACCCGGAATCTATAGGAGTCGCTCCTGATAAGTTCAACAATTCAAACAACACGGATTATCAAAATCAAGACGTAAATAATCATTTAAAAGAACCTGCATGGTCTTTAAAAAACGCATTAAAAACCCCGGTTTTATGGCAAATATCCTTTGGAGGGTTTTTACTATATTTAATACACGGGGGCACCAACACACATCTCGCAGCATATTTCCAAGATCTTTCCTTGGGTTCCAGAACCGCAGGCTTTGCTATCAGCTTAATAGCAATATTCACGGGATTGGGCTCTTTATTGTGGGGCTGGTTATCTGAAAAACTAAGCATAAATTACTGCTATGCAGCTATATCTGGGATCATGGCAGTAACTTCCTTTATGTTTACCACCGTCGAAACGACCTATCAAGCTTGGACTTTTTCAAGCCTGTTGGGCTTAAGTTTAGGGGGGCTATTGGTAGTGCCTCCCGTTGCTGTTGCAAATTATTTTGGAAGAAAATCACTCGGTGTTATAAGAGGGTTTTGTGAACCTTTTTACTCAACAGGTCAGGCGATAGGAGTACTCATAGGGGGCATTTCCTTTGATTTGTGGGCCTCATATGATTATTCCTTCTTCGTATTAGCTATAGCTGGAATCGCGGCATTAATAACCACGATAACCGCCACTATTCCAAGCCGATTTGAGGTATCCAACTAATCAAAATATCAGATGTGCTAGTAATATGCCTTCTGAATAATTATCCTGAGCCCGGACCACGTCCCATCGAGTACGGCTGCCAACGCTTTAAACCACTATCCGCGAGCACCGCAGGATTAACACAACTCTTTGGCCATCTCCCCGTAAGAACAAGTGAAATTTCCTGACCAACCCTACGGCGTGTCTCTGGAGCCATTCTTTGAGAGGCGGAAGCAACATGAGGGGTCATAATTACATTGTCCATATGCAAAATGGGGTTTTCAGGATCTGGAGGCTCCTGCTCAAAAACATCAATACCCGCTCCTGCTATCCATTTTTCCTCCAAAGCCTTTATAAGTGCTTTTTCATCTACCGTGGGACCTCTTCCATTGTTTATGAACAATGCAGAAGGCTTCATAGATCGAAATTGTGCTTCAGACATTAGGTGATGAACTTCTTGTGTGGAAGGTGCATGCATAGACACAAAATCAGATCTCTGAAGCATTTCCTCTAGGCTACTTACTGGCTCCACCCCATATTCCGTCATCATCAGTTCTTCAATGTAAGGATCAAATGCGATCAGATGTAATCCAAAGGCCTTTGCCCTTAAAGCCACTGCCCTAGCAACATGACCAAATGATATAAACCCTAATGTTTGTCCCCAAAGTCTAGGAAACTGAGAGATATATGGTCGGCCTTCTGACCAACGACCCTCTCTAACCATACTATCTAGCTCATTTACTCTTCTAAATGAAGCCAACAGCAACATCATTGTATGGTCGGCAACTTCTTCAATAAAAGTATCCGGAACATTTGTGACAGGTATACCTTTATCTGTTGCGGCTTCCACATCGACAGTATCCGCCCCCACGCTACCGAGAGATATGACCTTACAATTGTCCAACGATTCGATAATTTCCCGAGTCATACGACGACCCCGCCCGATCACGGCATCTGCATCCTTTGCTTCCGCTATAAATTCCTCTTCACTATCAGCATCTATTTCTATGATTTCAGCATCGATAGCATCTAATGATTGTCTTTCTAAAGTATAAAAACCATCAGCTAGATCAAACGTGACCCCAGCTGGTTTCTGAGTTACAACCTTAAATTTAGCCACTACAT
>CAZUHE010000040.1:0-1830 GCA_964620395.1 uncultured Dehalococcoidia bacterium | reverse complement strand
TCCAATATCCACAAACCCATAGCTACTATTCCTACTTGATGTATCGGTTGTTTGATGTCGACATATTGCGCTGGCATTATGTCATTTCCTGTGTCTGAACCTAACATTGCGATATTTCTCTCATGGAAAATAGGTAAACATGCCGCCTGGCACGCATTGGAACCGACAGCACGATAGTCAACAGGTCCCAATTCATTACGCCTCTTAAGCTGCCCAGTCCTTATTAAAAGGACGTCACCTTCACGTATCGATATCCCTTGCTGCTTCTCAGCCGCAATAATGTCATCTGGAGTCACGCCGTCACCGGGTTCTAGCCAATCTACACCTCTTACATTAGGTACATCTATCAAAACTCCCCTGGTTACAATACCGCCTCCGGCCAATTCTATGGATTCAACCGTTGCACCAAGATTTGTCGATACCATCGAAGCGGGACGACCATTGTATAAACGTCCATTCCAGAAAAAATGAGCTAGGCTATCCACATGAGTCACGGTATGTCCATGAAAAACCATGCCAATATAGTCTGTAGCGGCTTGGGTTTCCCTAGAGGTATATTTATTCTGAGAATCCCAGCCTTCTCCGCTTTCAACCATATAATGTACAGGTGTAGCAGCAACATCAGGGGTGTTTTCGAAAATAATCGGTCTAGCACATGACACAGATACACCCTCCTGGACCAGAGAAATGGCTTGCTTAGTTTTTGATGAGTCCAAAAAATTTAGAGTTCCTAACTGATCGTCTTCTCCCCACCTACCCCAGTTGCTGAGAGTATCAAAATATTTCATTACTTCATCTTGTGATGGAATTTTACCCATTTGAATTTCTCCATTGAATGATTATCTTCTCTAAGTAGGATAAGCTAAACAGCATGCCTATAATAACCAATGACCTTAATACAGTCAGCTCACGTTAATTTATGACTAATAAAAGTTTCCTAGACAACAGATTCTTAACTGCTCTTCAGCATCGCGACTACAGAGTTCTTTGGATTTCCAATTTAAGTGCAAATTCCGCCGCATGGGCGTTGATAGTTGCACGAGGTTGGCTTGTCTGGGACATGTCTGATTCCTCACTTTATGTAGGTCTTGTTACCTTTTTGGCCATGGTACCCAGAGTATTGATACCACCATTCAGTGGATATCTGGCTGATCGATTTGATAGAAAAAAAGTCATGAGCAGTATGTTCTCATTAAATCTTATTAATAGCCTTATACTAGCCGGATTAGTTTTTACTGGCGATATTCAGATGTGGCATCTCATGATTCTGGCATTGATTGATGGATCTGTCAGATCAGCCCAGATGCCTGTTGGACAGGCATTGGTGCCAAATTTGATTCCCAAAGAAAAACTATTAAACGCAATAGCACTCGGACAGGCAACAATGCATGGAGCCCGGTTTTTTGGACCTCTCACCATATTACCTATATTGTCCATAGCAGGGCTTGAATGGGCATTCTTACTGTGTTCAGGGTTCTATTCTATTAGCCTCATACAAACCCTCAGGATTAAAACTGTATCCAAAGGAGAGATGGATACCCAAAAGGGATTTATTACCAATTTTTCAGAAGGAATACCGTATGTATACAAACACACTAAGCTAAAATTAATAGTCTTTATGGCCTTTCTTCACTGTGGTTTCACCATGTCTTTCGAATCAGTTCTTCCAGTACTTTCAGTTGATAGATTTGGAGCCACGGAGGGAAATGACTTCAGCATATTGATGATGTGTGTGGGTGCCGGGGCATTAATTGCAGTTTTCTTTCTTTCCGGGGTGGTTAAAGAATCCACCAAGGGCAGGCTGTTTCTGAATTTTGGAATAATTAGTGG
>CAZUHE010000039.1:0-9945 GCA_964620395.1 uncultured Dehalococcoidia bacterium | reverse complement strand
CACTGTTAGCAACTTCTTATTCCTGGCGAATCGCATACAGGATTTTAGGAATAGCCGCTATCCCTCTATCAATCCCAATCTTTTTGCTTATAAGGCATAAACCAGAGGACATTGGCCTGTTACCAGATGGAGAAAAACAATCATCAACTGAGTCTAAAGCAATTCCTCAGATAGCGTCCTTATCAGTGAAGAAAATTATCTCTTTAAAATCCTTTTGGCTAATATTGATTGGGGAATTTGTCGCGGTAACTGCAACTTCTATGATCATTTTTCAAATTGTCCCCTACCTTGTTGATGCAGGAATGACTCAAACTGTTGCAGCGGTAGCTTTGACGATTGGAAATGCCTTGGGGGGCTTGTCTGTACCAGGGTGGGGGTACTTAACAGACCGCTACACAACAAAACGACTGGCAATAGTGATTCTTACCAGCGCGATCACCATGACGCTTTTGCTTCTTTTTGCCCCAGAGGGCAATATTCAATTCATTGTGGTAATCGCGTGGGGAATCGTAACCGCCGTAATATTTGTGCTGGGCACTATGATGCTGGGAACAGTTTTTGAACGAACGTCATTTGGTACTGTAGTAGGGATAACAGGACCGAGCCGAACTGCAGCCATGGGATTGGGTCCATATGTTGGAGCGTTAGCAGCCAGTTGGTACGGTGACTACACTTTGATCTTTATAGCTGCCACCATTGGATACAGCTTAGCTATTGCTCTATACTCCAGTGTTCAACCTAGAAACACTCTTTAACGAACTGAATGATGCGTCGCCTTACCTGTTCTGCTAGTTGGGTAGGGTGTTTTTCAAATCCATGCGGTGCTCCCGGATATACGTTTAAAGTGGAAACATTGCCAGAAGCAAACCAGCGAGAGTGCATAAATAGAGTGTCATCCAAAAGAGGGTCCGCAGTACCCACAGTGAACAATGCTGGCGGCAAATCATGTAAGGCCGCATAAAGGGGCGATATGTCTGGATCGGTTCGGTCGTCTCCATCGTTAAGATAGTTGTTAATGAACCATTGCATAATCGGGGTACTGAGTACCAACCATCTATCTCCCCACAATCGGCAACTGGGAGTCATTGACAGGTCAAATACCCCATAAAGCATATTGGCTCCGGCAAATCCAGTATATCCATGCTTCTCTCTCAACCTAACCATGGTTGCAGCGGAGAGATGTGCCCCCGCTGATTCTCCCCCGATTACTATTCGATCAGTACCAAATTCCTTACCAGCGTGTTCAATTATCCAGAGAGCAACAGCCTCACAATCTTCCTGGGCTGAAGGATATTTGTTTTCTGGTGCCAATCGATAGTCAACACTTATCACAGCAGCATTACAATTATCCCTTATTTCTTCCAACTCCTTATCGCTATGATGTACCCCGCCTATCACCCAACCACCACCGTGAATATGCATATATACGCCATCAATCTGATCCTCGGGAATAAAAGCCCGAACTGGAACATGTCCTTGTGAACAGGGGATTTGCCTTTCTATGGCATGGTCTGACAGCAAAGGTGCCACATATCGCCCCTCTCCCATTTCTTGCTGGCGCCGAATATCTACAGGTGCGATCTTGTTGATGGGGACCAGGTGTTTTAGTTCGTTCTCAAGCTCACGTACAAAAACTCTGATTTCATCTTGCATGGCTGCGGAATATAAAAATGTCTCATCTTGCATGCCAAATGACCCCGATCTTGTATACCATTTGTACAATCCCTCACCAAGTTATTTGACCAAATAATAGATGAGGTATTGTTTGTTAAAAATTAGGCACAATCAACAGTATTCCGACTAATTTCTTATATGCCCATTGCCCAACACCAGCCATTTATACGAAGTTAACTCACGCAATCCCATTGGCCCTCGGGCATGTAGTTTGTTAGTACTAATTGCGACTTCTGCCCCTAGCCCAAACTCCCCTCCATCATTGAAGCGAGTTGAAGCATTTAGCATAACTGCACTGGAATCAACCATTTGGAGGAAAGTGTTTCCAGTTACATCGTTTTCAGTAATTATCGCCTCAGTGTGACCAGTACCATGCTGATCAATATGTTCAAGCGCGTCACTAAGCGAATCAACGACTTTCACCCCCACAGTTAAAGACAAATGTTCGGTATCCCAATCCGAAGAACCAGCTGTTTTGATCTTAACATCATCCCTGCTTCCTAGGATCGACAAAGATCTAATGTCACAACGCATCTCGACCCCTGCATCGGCAAACACATTAGCAATTTGAGGTAGGAAATTTGGGGCTGATGAGGCATGTACAAGGATTGTGTCCAAGGCATTACAAACAGAAGGCCTCTGAACTTTGGAGTTATAAACCACTTCCACAGCCATGTCGATGGATGCAGATTCATCGACATATGCGTGGCATACCCCAACTCCACCCGTGATGGATGGCATTTTTGCTTCTCTGTTGACCATATCCACCAAATCTTTTCCTCCACGCGGAATCATCAAATCTATATACTGGCTCAAATTTAACATTTCCGTAACCAGGGCCCTATCAGTGGTTTCGACATATTGTACGGCTTCTTTCGGAACTCCTACTTTGGATACAGCATCCTGTATTACTTCGGTCAAGACAGTGTTGGAATAGAATGACTCGCTACCCCCTCTCAGGATCACGGCATTTCCTGATTTCAAACACAAAGATGAAATATCGATCGTTACGTTCGGTCGGCTTTCATATATCACACCAATAACACCCAACGGTACCCGTTTACGCCCAACCTCCATCCCATTGGGCATTACATTCATATCTACAACTTCCCCTATCGGATCCGGTAAACCTGCCACATGAACCATATCCGATGACATTGATTCCAGTCTTGAACGATTCAAGAGTAGCCGATCCAAAACTGCGGGTGAAAGGCCCTTTTCTTCTCCAAGATGAATATCCTTAGAATTCTCTGTGACGATCAAATCTTGCGCACTAATGAGAGCATCAGCGATGGACAAAATTCCCTTGTTTCTTGTCTCAGTATTCAAAACGGCAAGTCTTTTGAAGGCCTCTTTAGCGGATTTTCCGATTGTTTCCATATCTTTCATATCAAGCCTTGCAATTCCCCCTGTACCTCTATGTTAAGAATGTTCAACTAATACTAAATTGTTCTTGTGGATCGCCTCATCACCATACTGGTACCCCAAAACACTTTGAATTTTATCTGAACGAATTTTCCTGATCTTATTCAAATCATCAGCACTGTAATTGGTTATCCCAACCCCTATGTTTGTTCCGCCCGAATCAACTATTGAGACAATATCTCCTCTTCCAAAATCACCCTCTGAGACCACAATACCAGCAGGAAGCAGACTTCTATGGTGTTCTTTGAGTGCTTTAGCCGCTCCAGGGTCAACTCGTATAACCAGATTGCTTCTTAGGCTACTTAACATCCATCGCTTACGGCTCTCTAATTTGGACACGGTGGCCGAGAATAATGTCCCAATTCTGTCACCCGCGGCTAATCTTGTGATCGGCTTATGTTCCATTCCGCTCGCTATAACCACGTCAATCCCTGATGAGGTAGCAAGTTTAGCCGCTTCAATTTTGGTTACCATACCACCTCTACCCATACCGTCAGAGGAAGGCCCGGCAAATGCTTCCAAACTTTCATCTATCTTTTCCACAACAGGTACAATTTCCGCATCTGAATGAATGGTAGGATCCTTAGTGTACATACCTTTAACAGTGCCTAATATAATCAACAAATCCGCATCTATTAGGTTAGCAACCAGGGCAGATAGATTATCGTTGTCACCGAAAACCTCGCTGGTCAATTCATCAACTGCAACAACATCATTTTCGTTTATGATGGGAACAACACCACTTTCAATTAAACCGATGATAGTGTTTCTGACGTTCAGATATCTCAACCTGTCATTTACGTCACCGCGTGAAAGCAAAGCCTGTGCTGATATAGTGCCTTTTTTTGAGAATTCACCATCGTATATGTTCATCAACCGCCCTTGGCCGACCGCAGCCAGTACTTGTCGCTCAGGAATACCTCCCCTTTTCTCAATACCTGCCAACACTTCCCGGCCCACTGCTACAGCTCCCGAAGTAACCATAACCATTTGGTAGCCGCCCGCTTGCAAACCTGATATTTGAGAAACTATATCGGACACTACGCTGATATTCAGCCTGTCACTTCCCTTTGTCAGTAGACTTGTGCCAGCCTTTACAACAATACGTTTGTATTCCTTATTCTTTGACATTGAAGCCCTACACATTAAACCGATATACGATTAACACTACGTCATTAACAATAAAAAAATTATAACAGTGGAGTTTTGTAATCTAGAAAAAAGCGAATACCTTTTTACCAATCAGGCAGAAGGTCCATCTCGTCGTTGTTTGTAAGCCTGACTTGATCTTCACCTTTATCATTCATCATAAATATATCAGGGTCGCCATCAAGTTCAGAAACAAACACTATTTTCCCTCCATTGGGAGACCAAACAGGCTGATAATCAGGTATTTCGTTATATGTCAGACGGGTTTGTTTATTCCCGCTAGCCTCCATGACATATATTTCTTTATTTCCGTCTCTTTCTGAAACAAACAATAACCATTTCCCGTCCGGAGACCACGACACATCTGATTCTGGTTCATCGGTTTCTGTGAGCTGGTATGCCTCACTGCGAACATCTTTTTTTTCTGCACACAATTCATCGAGAGAATCTCGATCCATCACGTAGACATCAGGGTTCCCGTCCCTTTCAGACAAGAAAGCTAGTTGACGAGAATCAGGAGACCACACAGCTCCATAATCTTTTGCACATGTCATTTGTCGTTGATTAACTCCATCAGGATTTCTTACATGTATACCGGTTCTTTTAGAATCCTCTGAAGAAAAAACTACCGCTTCTCCATCTGACGACCAATCCCCAACTCGGGTTGCCTCGATATCAGATAGGCGAGCAGGAGAAATTTGCTCAACTGACGTTATATAAACCCGGGAGCCTTTATCGGGGTGAATGCCCAAAAACACTATTCTTTTGCTATCCGAGCTCCACCTTGGGTTCACAAACCTTCCAGTACCTTTTGTGACCGTAAACCTTTCACGATTATCCAGATTAAGAACATCTATCGAAGATCGATTTTCATCCCCGACCAAAAAAGCCAACCATTTTCCGTCAGGAGATATGACTGGGGAGTGCTCATCTTCAGGTTTATCAGATATATTCAATTCTTCCCCGGAATCGGGGTCGATCGAATATATCTCCATGTTCCCGTCTCGATCAGATGTGAAATAAATCAAGTCACCACTTTTCGAGCAAGCTGTTAATAACGCCAGCATTAAAATTGCGATGATTAATGATGTTTTACTCATATCCGCAGTTTACTTAATAAAATAATAAAAGGGCTACTACTATACGGACTTTAATGTGACCATTTGCACCGATTCATGCCGCTTATCGCCAAATAACTTTATTTTTGAGCCGATCGACGCCAGTGTTTATCCATATTGTCTGTAGGATTCCATCCCAAAACACTTTTAGTCTTTTCATTTGAAAATTGCCTGTGCGGTAAATCGGCAAAGACATTGAATATCTCGCAACGAGAGGCAAGTTTATCGACGTTCGTCCTAATCGCAGCACTAAAGGCAGCACCAGCATCTTCCCAACTGACGGAAAAGGGAACGAAATTATACGGCCCAGGAGGCAAGGAATCAGGGTTATCTGGTTCCCTGAAATGATAGAAAAGCAATGTCATAACGTAAATGTCGTGATTCTCTGAAAATACTCGACAAATCTCTTGCCCAAGAGATTTCGTGTGCGCATATAATCCGGTACCGGATTGAGATGGAATTTCTGGGTTGATGTTAAAGTCAAAGTCCTCATAGGTAGGGCCCGATATAGTGAAATGCGGCCCTGTATTTATTACTTTATTTATCCCATGCTCGACCGCCGCTCTCATAGCGTTGTAGCAACCCACAGCATTGACATCAAACGCGATCTTTCTATCGGGTCGAAGTACGGATAGGTTTACAATAACATCCATTCCTTCTGCGGCGGCAATAACACCTTCAAGATCCAATACATCGAGTTTTATATATTCGTGTTTAGTCTCCGGAGCATCATTTATATCCGTAAGCCTAAGTTGGTGCTCATCTTCCAAGGCTGCAATCACATAGGGGCCTAACATGCCATTTGCGCCCAACAATAAGATTCTCATTACTCCACCTCCGTAGGCAGAAAGGACAAAAGATCCTGTGCTTTTTGAGTAGAGAATCTGGCATCTGGGGTTGCGGATTGTATGTGAAAAACATGCCAAGTAGTTGGGGGGATAAGAAAGCTACCTGGCCAACTACTACACATCTCTTTGGTTAGAACCTTTTCAACAGCCTGAATCGCATCCTCTCCTAAAAGTCCTGCATCAGAATTAATTCTTTCCTCCCAATACAGTTCTCCCAGTCTCAAGCAACGTACATCTATATTCTTTTCCCTGGCAAATTCCTTACAAACGAATTCTGACATATGGGATGATATTGTGTTTATATCCGTAGTAGGAACCGGTTGCCATTTTTCATTTACCAGAAAGTCAGAATCATAATTAGACATTGTTGAGAGCGACCCCAAAAACAGAAACTTTTCTACCTTGTTTTGCACAGCAGACCATAACAGGTTATAAGTCTGCCTCATTGCTTCATCAAGCCTTTCCACTTCTCCAAGGGAATCATCATTGTTGAGGGAATGAATTATGACATCTTTATCTCGTACCAGGGCGTCCGTCGGCTCCTCGTGACCGAACGGCCCCGCCGAAAGCTCGACTTCGTGACTAGATCCTAGATATTGTGCCAGTTCACGGCTTAACCTTGATGAAGGATTAGTAAGTAATATGTTCATTAACAGCTCCCCCCTTAACCAATAAAATACATATGAACCAATGCTAACAGAGCAACTGAATATATTCTCACATATTTGAACAAAGTGAGTTATAACGTTTTTGCTGTTAGGAGCATCAGGTTTCACCTACCCTAATGGGCGGGAGTCCCGGGTTTCTGGATAAAGCAAACACAGATGCCGCAAACAGCATGAGTACAACCCCGGCCCACCAAGCAGGATCATACGATCCAGTTTGATCAAGAACATACCCGGCCGCGGGCGCTCCCAGACCCCCAATAAAAAGGTTAATAGGCATGACGAACCCTCGGATACTCCCCAAATTATCTCGACCAAAATATTCGGCCCATATATAGCTTTGGGTGAACATATTGGTACCTATACCCAAGCCAAATAGAGCCATCGACCAAAACATTAGCCAGAAATCATTAGCATATATTGTCATCACACTGGCCACCGCTAAAAATAAAAACCCCATAGTTCCAATGATTTTAGACTGGATTTTTTTTACCAACATACCAGCACCAAAACTAGCAGCACCTGCACAAACGGCATCAAAAGCAGTTGCTATGGAGACCAAGCCAGCGTCAAGCCCTCTGTCCATAAACGCCGGAATCCGATGAAGAGCCAGAGTTAATATAGCTAAAGACAAGAGAGAAAATGCCAAGGTCAGGGTCCACATAGACGAAGTCCGGAGGGCCTGTGAAAGCGTCCAGGAGTATTCATCTAGAATTTCATCAGCGTTATCGTCAGAATTCTCCAAAATTCCATCCGGAACAAGTCCAACATCTTCCGGCTCTTTTCTGACAAAGAGTATAGAAAGCGGGGTGACGACGCTCATGCATATTACCGCCAGAATTATCCAAGCTCCTTGCCAATTGTATTTATCGATGAAAATCTGGGTTAAAGGCACAAAGACGACCGCACCCACGGAGATACCAACCGCGGAAAAAGCAAGTGCTTTGCCACGATCCCTGATAAACCACTTTGTAATTGGAACCGAGGTAACTAAGGATCCAGGTCCATTCATACCAATCAATCCCATGACCGCAAAGGCCACTATCAAATGCAACTCTGTTTGAACCCTAGCAAGCCCAAACATACACATGCCAGCGACTATGACGGAAACAGCAAGCAACCATCGAGCTCCATATTTGTCCAATAATCGACCTATGATAGGACCAGTGATAGCGCCTGAAGCGCCACGGGCCGTCGAGGCCCACCCGAAAGCTGCCCTCCCAATACTTAAATCCTCACCCATTGGCTTTATATAGAGGCCAAAGTTAAGCGACCCCATTCCCATGCTTACAGCACTAGAAACCGCCATTACAAATACGATCACCCAACCGTAATAAATCCTGTTACTGGCTATAATTTTCTGTATCAATGTACACACAATAGTAATGAGATAGACAATATCCACGAAGTATACGCCAATTAGTAACAACCCCATTGACCTCAAAAGCCGGCCTATGTAACCTACGGGCTCTAAGAGGTCCCGTTGTGGTAATCGAACAGCAATTACATGGAGGAACAACATGTCTATTTCTAATGAAATGATAGAGAGATACAAAAAGGTCGCGGTTGCAACAGTATATTCGGCGTTATCATTGTTGGATTATGGTCCATGTTTTATGAAAGGCGTGAAACCATTCACTCCCGGCAATCACCTTGTTGGTCCTGCTAAAACCTTACGCTTTATTCCACCAAGAAAGGACATCCAAACCAAAACCAGAATAGGGGAAAAATCGCCTGAATATGTAGCGATGGGGTCCTGCGAACCGGGAGATGTACTTGTTGCCGATGGATTAGGGAAAAAATATGGATCGGTAGGGGGAGATGTGAAACTGACACAACTCAAATTGAGGAAGGCAGCAGGCCTTGTTACAGATGGCGCCATACGTGACTTGGATGTCGTGAAATCATACGGTTTTGCAATTTTTGCTAGTGGGCGAGCCCCCACAGGGGGAGGCCCAGAGATTGACCCTTTCGAGCCTAATGTTGCCATCCAATGCGGGGGTGTCGCCGTTGTACCAGGAGACTTGATTGTAGGAGACGATGATGGAATAGTCGTCGTACCAGAAAAACTGATTGAGGAAGTTATAGACTGGGTTGAAGAGCATGAAGCAGTAGAAGAATGGATCAAAGCAAAAATAGAAAAGGAAGACGTCTCCCCTGGTAAATACTACCCCATAACGACACAGACAATTGAAGATTTCCACCAATCTCAAGACAGTCAGAAATAACCAGTACCTGATCTAAATGAGGAGAGAAAAATGGAACTAGGACTCTTTCTTATGCCATCCCATCCACCCGAGAGAACGCTCTACGAAGCTCAACAGTGGGATCTTAAATGCATAAAAATGGCTGACAGGTTTGGCTTAAAAGAAGCCTGGATAGGGGAACACTTCACAGCACCTTGGGAACCTATACCTTCTCCAGACATATTGATTGCACAGGCTTTGATGCAAACAAATAAAATCAAATTGGGAACGGGAGCTCATCTTCTGCCTTTCCATCACCCGATTGAATTAGCATCAAGAGTGGCATATTTAGATCATTTAGCACAGGGAAGATATATGTTTGGCATTGGATCAGGGGGTCTCCAATCTGACCACGAATTATTCGGGGTTGACATGGAAAACAGTGAGCACCGGGACATGACCAGGGAGTCATTAGACATAATACTTAATCTATGGAAACACATTGACGGACCCTTTAAATACGAGGGTAAATTCTGGACAATCAATATACCAAATCCTGATGATTATGCGTTTGCAAACTTACGAGCTCATATCACCCCATATCAGAAACCTCATCCTCCCATAGGAGTAGCTGGTGCCAGCCCTGGTTCTGACACCCTCAAACTAGTAGGAGAAAGGGGATATATCCCAATGAGCCTCGGATTGAACGAAGTCTACGTAGCCAGTCATTGGGATGCTGTGATGGAAGGCGCAAAGAACAAAGGGAAGACTCCACCCTCGAGAAGAGAGTGGCGAATTGTCAGAGATATTTGGGTTGCAGAAACGGACGAAGAGGCAAGAGAAGGAGCAATCAAAGGAATGCTTGGAAGGGCCTGGGAAG
>CAZUHE010000038.1:0-10077 GCA_964620395.1 uncultured Dehalococcoidia bacterium | reverse complement strand
GGATAGAAGCAGAGCACGGTTCCATAGATTTCCAACAAGTACGTAACATGACCAGAGCGTGTGATCTATGGGATATCGCTTCCGTCGCTCGTGTTCACGCGAACATACCAGGTTTAATATATCGGACCTTAGATCAGGGAGTTCAAAATATTTTAGTCCCTCATGTAAACACTGCCGAGGAAGCATACGAGGTAGTGGATGCCGCAAAATTCCCGCCAATAGGGCATAGAGGTAATTACACAAGCAGACAGGGATATGGCGTTGAAGATTACGTTCTAAAGGCAAATGATGAAGTTATAGTAGGCATACTAATAGAAGACATAATTGCTATCAATAACTTAGAAGATATACTGGCTGTGGACGGACTCGATTTGTGTTTCGTCGCCACGGGAGATTTATCAAACAGCATGGGGTACCCTGGACGGCCGGAACATCCCGAAGTAATTAAAGTAAGGAATCAAGCAATAGAAAAAATTGCCGAATCAGACAAGATCGCAGGCACTGTGACCACTGAAAAAGATGTGGATGAAATGATACAGATGGGAGCAAGACTAGTGACCACTGGATACCAATCATGGGTCGAAGAGGGCGCAGCAAAATATTTGAGGGAAATTAAAAATTCCATTATTAAATAACCTATATATATTGGAGTCATTTCAATGGAGAAAGTAAACGTTTTATATCTTCCTCACCCTATAAAAGCGGTTGAAGACAAGAATGACTTTTTATCAAAACAGATAGCAGAAAAGTTCCCTGTACGAATTTTTAATCGCGACGCACCCACAAGACCCCAATTCAAAGATATAGAAGTAATTGTCGACCTGGGTGGAAATATTACTCCTGAATTGGTTGATGTAGCATCCAAGGAAAAGATCCAATTCATTCAAGTCCAAACCAATGGGCTAGATCATGTAGAAGTTGAAAAAATCCTAGGCTCTGGAATTACACTTGCCCACTGTCCCGGGAATCTTAGCAGTGTTTCCCTTGCGGAAGGAGCGATGATGTTTATTCTGATGCTCGGGCACGGATACGGACACGCAATTAATCAGTTTTTTGAAGGCGCCGCATTTTCCCATCAAGGTATGGAAATAGAAGGTAGAAGCCTTGGTATCCTGGGTTTTGGAGCAAGTGGCCAACAATTAGCTCGTAGAGCAAAAGCATTCGGCATGAAAGTCCATGGTATAGATATAAGGAAAATTGAGAAGGAAATTTTGGACGAGATAAAGCCAGATTCAATGGGAGGCCCGAAAGACCTAGACAATATGTTATCTAGTTGCGACTTTATATCTGTTCACCTACACCTAAACGATCATACAAAACACATTATTGATGACGACAAAATATCTCTCATGAAGCCTTCCACATTCGTTATAAACGTCGCCAGAGGCGAATTAATTGATGAAGAGGCCCTTTACAGAGCCTTAGTAGAAGGCAGAATCGCGGGCGCTGGCCTAGACGCTTTCGCTCAGGAACCACCCGACTACAGCCGGGGAGTATACAAATTACCGAATGTATTAGTACAGCCTCATACTGTGGCCAGTACGGATGGCACGATGCAAAAAAGGGCGGATTTTGCGGTGGCTAACCTTATTAGATATGCAAATGGAGAAGGACTTCAAGGTCTAATAACTCAGCGAATTTAATAGTTAGGGTTGATATGATCCTTTTATCGTCCGCTGCTTTTTCGAGATTTTTTTTCTTCTCTCTGCCGAGCCCCCCCATCCAAAACTCTTTTCCTTAATCTTAAGTTTTCCGGGGTAATCTCTATCAGTTCATCTTCAGAGATCAAATCCAAGGCTTCTTCTAGACTAAATTCAAGTGGACGAACAAGCTGAGTAGATATATCCGAAGTAGAGGAACGTACATTTGTCAGTTTTTTCTCTTTACAAACGTTCACAACCAAATCGCTCGATCGTGAATTAATCCCAACTATCATACCTTCGTATACTTTTATCCCACTATCTATTATGGTTTTCCCTCGTTCCTGAGCATTTATCAATCCATAGGTAACTGATTCTCCCGGTTCAGAGGCAACCAAAAACCCCTGAGCGGATCGACGAATATCTCCTTTCATTTGCTGGTAGTGTGAAAATGTACTATTTATCACACCATCACCATGTGTGGCATTTTGGAAAAAAGAACGAAATCCTATTAATCCCCTTGTAGGTATTTCAAAATTCATACGTATGGTTCCTGTCCCATCATTCACAACATCTACCAAAACTCCCATACGTTGACTCATAGCTTCTGAGATGATCCCAAAGTGATCAGAACTAGTCTCAATAAACAAATTCTCAAAGGGTTCGTGCACCTTTCCATCAACTTTTTTTAATACTGGTTTTGCTTGGGATACCTGAAATTCATAGCCTTCTCTTCTCATCGTTTCAGCCAAAATAGAAAGATGTAACTCTCCCCGTCCACTCACATTAAATTGGTCAGGATTTTCCGTTTCTTCCAATCTCAGACCAACATTTGTCCTCAACTCAAGAGTCAATCTCCTGAATAACTCTCTGGATGTACTGTGCATACCTTCCGTGCCCATCAATGGGGAAGTGTTGACCCCAAATGTCATCTTTACCGTTGGTTCCTCAACGTCAATAGGGGGCAAACCTTCTGGATAGTCTTGATCGCATAATGTGTCTCCAATACTTACCCCAGATAGACCTGTGAGGGCTACTATTTCACCAACAAGTGCCTCTTTTGCTTTAATCCTGCCCATCCCCTGATACACATATACATTTTCAAGGGTATGATCAGACGTTGATCCATTTCCAGGAATTAAAGTGATCCTTTTTTTGGGACTGACTTTACCTCTGGATATCTTTCCGATGCATATTTGCCCTTCATAATCACTGTAGTCAAGATTGGTAACCAGTATTTGCAATGGATCGCTCGCCGATCCAGTCGGTGAGGGAACCTTTTCAAGAATCTTTTCAAGCAGTGGCAATATTCCCTCTGGTTCATCATTAGGGTCCAAGACAGCATAGCCAGCCTTTGCTGATGCATAAAGAACTGGATAATCAAGTTGATTATCATCTGTGGCCAGATCAAGAAAAAGATCGTCTATTTCGGCAAGAACTTCCGCCTCTCTTCGTTCTGATCTATCCATCTTGTTTATGACTACAATAGGGATTAATCCATATTTCAACGCCTGTTGAAGTACATATCTTGTTTGCGGCATTGTACCGTCAACAGAATCGACAAGTAGGATACATCCATCAGCCATGTTCATCACCCGTTCTACTTCACCACTGAAATCCGCGTGACCAGGAGTATCGATTATGTTGATCTTGATACCACGGTAGGTAATAGATGCATTTTTTGCCAAAATAGTGATACCTTTTTCACGCTCAAGAGGATTACTATCCATGATGAGCTCCCCAGGGTCATCCCTTTCACTAAAGGTATTACTCTGTTTTAACAAGGCATCGACCAAAGTTGTTTTACCGTGATCTACATGCGCTATTATTGTTATATTTCTTATGTTTATTGGAGAAGACAATACTTAAAGCTCTTATTAATTGGGGATACATATAATGATCTCATACAACGGGCAGAAAAATCGATCTAAATATTTAATTTTCGTGTTGTACTTTCAACTATAGCAACGATGTACCGCCATCAACCGTCAAGACACCACCAGTAATCATAGAGGCTTCATCACTACACAGAAACAAGCCTGCGTATGCAATATCCTTGGGGGTCTGCAGTTTTTTCAACGGTACGCTTTCTAACCTACGATTATAATTTTCAGGATTATTTATTGAAGTTGACCAATCATTTGGTGAATGGTCTTCGTTATTTCTTAAAAACGGGGTATCCACATGTCCAGGACACACCGCGTTACATCTTATATTCCGGTCGGCGTACCCCAACGCAACATTCTTGGTTAAAGCTATTACCCCCGTCTTGCTAAGAGTGTATCCAGTAGAACCTCCATGGTGAAGAGATGCGAGAGATCCGATATTGAGTATTGCACCTCCTCCTCCTTCTCCCATAAGATTCCCTACGGCCTTACACCCCAAATATGCCCCATCAAGGTTTACTTGCATAATACGACGGTACTGTTCGTATGTCTGTTCTTCAAAACTTACTCTAACGTTCGTACCTGCGTTATTACATAAAACATCAATTCTACCAAGTTCTTTTTTCGCGAACTCGATACTTTCACGCCACCCTTCCGGATCCGTAACGTCAAGCCTCGTGACAAGAGCCTTTGCGCCAGTCTCTTGTATTGCAATTGCAACGCGACTGGCATGTTCTTCTCTGATGTCAGCAAGGACGACAGTGGCGCCTTCGCTAGCGAAAAGCAAGGCTTGTGCCTCTCCCATTCCACTACCCGCACCAGTGATCAACGCAACTTTATTTAACAGTCTAGATCCCATAATTACCTCAACCCAATTGAACCGTCTTCTCGTACAGGTGGAGGCATTCCCTCCTGGGAAAACGGATATTTTTTCGCAGAGTCTTCATCAAAGTCCACCCCAATACCAGGTTTTTCTGGAGGGATGAAATATCCTTCTGAAATTTTTACGGGTTCCTTAACAATCGCTCGTCGAGCTCCCGTTGTTTCATCGGTAAACTCTTGTACATCCCAGTTTGGAGTTGCTATTCCAAGCTGTATACAAGCTGCAGTAGCAACAGGCCCTAAAAAATTATGGGGAGCAACTCGTATGTGGTAGGACTCTCCTATGGCAGCAATTTTCTTAAGTCCCGTAATTCCCCCCGCAAGTCCCACATCTGGTTTAAAAAAATGACACTTAGTAACTTGAGCATATTCCCTAAATTCCCAAATACCTGTGTTACGCTCGCCTACCGCAAGTGGAACATTTAATTTCTCAGACAAATCTCCCATCGCTACCAAACTATCGGGGGCTATCGGATCTTCGATGAAATAAGGCAAATATTTTTCAGCATTCTTAGCAAAAACCATGGCTTCTGCTGGCAGCATATTCCTATGTATCTCGACTCCTATATCAAAATCCCATCCAACAGCATCTCTAACCGATTCCAATAGATCAATGCTTCCTCTAATCAAATCAGGATGTTTTTTGAGCCACCAATCGGATGGCACCGACGTGAATTTCAAGGCACTGAACCCTTGGTTCTTTATTTGTACTGCTGACTTTGCAGCCTCTTCCGGAGATGTTGCATTTACCCCCATTGATATCGCTCTAACTTTCTGCCTGGATTTTCCACCCAGAAGATCCCAAACAGGGGTTTGGTATTTTTTTCCTTTTATATCCCAAAGAGCTATATCTATAGCACTAATGGCCGCGGATATTGCATTGCCTCGGAAACTAAACTTACGATGTAAATAGTTCCATATGAAGTCAATGTCTGAGGCATCCTTACCAAGTAGATCTGGAGTAAATCCCTTAATGATTTCCTCTGCAGCTTTTGGAAAGGCCCAAAATGTAGATTCCCCTATTCCTTGAATACCATCTTCCGTTGTTATTCTGACTATAAGGAACCTATCTACAAGAAAGGTTTCAACATTTTCTATTTTCATAAAGATTCTCTCTTAAATCTACTTCTATTTATATACCTCTGGCCGACATCGGCAAGGGTACATACGGATAACGTTCCAACAATTCGTCATCAACTTCAATACCCAGCCCAGGTCCAGTTGGCAAATCAACCATACCGTTTTCCTGGCGAGGCAATCCTGAAATAACCTCAAAATAATGAGGCTCATAAAATTCAGCATGATATTCCTGTATAAGGAAATTGGGCATGGCAGCACACAGATGTATACTGGCCACGGTTCCAATTGCTGAATTAGTATTATGAGGCGCCATCATGATGTGTTGAGCCTCAGCAAAAGCCCCGATTTTTTGCAATTCCGTTATACCGCCAGCATTGCATATATCTGGTTGTAAAATATCAACAGCTTCATTTTTAACCAATTCAAAAAAAGGATACTTCAAGTACAGTCTTTCACCGGTTGCAACTGGTATTGATATCCTGTCCCTAACTTGCTTCATTTCAGACACATTTTCTTGAGAGACAGGCTCTTCAAACCAAAAAGGATTATATTTTTCCAGTCTTCTGGCCAATCCTATTGCTGTATATACATTGAAACGGGCGTGTACTTCCACCAATATATCAACATACGGGCCAACTGCCTCTCTCACTGCTGCGACTCGATCCTCGGCAAGTTGGGCTTCTTCATTGGATATAGTGACATGTGCCTCTCTCCCAAAGGGATCAAACTTTAAAGCACTATATCCCATAGAAATAACTTTTTTTGCCTCTTTCGCATTCATCTCGGGTGAACCCGGATTGGTATACCAGCCGTTGGCATAGACTCTAATCTTTTCCTTGTACGGTCCCCCAAGAAGCTTATAAACAGGTGTATCTAGTATTTTTCCCCTTAAATCCCACAGAGCAATATCAATTCCAGACAAAGCTGTGGAAAACAATCTCCCACCCCGTCCCGAATTATCCTGATGAAGACGGGTCCAATGAACTTGCCCTGACAAAGGGTCTTTTCCAATGAGGTAACTTTCTGACCATTGCTGGATAAGATTCTGCACCATAGGATCGTGACTCAGCATAGAAGCTTCTCCAATCCCTTCTAAGCCTTCATCTGTCTGTATACGTACAATCAACCAGTTACGTTTTGCGTTTTTATGTTGGGACGAAAATATATTCGTCTTAACACCTGTTATTTTCATAAAACTATCTCACCATATTTGTCCTCAACATGAAGGACAGCTAACTGATATTAGGCTTATACATTGTTGCTCTAAAGGGTGATACTATCAAGACCCAAACACGCAAAATTAATTAGCAGGAGTTTAGATTAATGGGATTTGTCGAGACAGAAGCAAGAGGGCAGGTGTTCATAGTCAGGATAAATCGTCCAGAACGACTGAACGCTCTCGGATATCAAATACGTACAGAACTCGCAAAAGCTTGGGACACGTTGCAGGAGTCCAAAGAGTTGGAAGTCGGGATATTCACAGGATCCGGAAGATCTTTCTGTGCAGGTGAGGACATGAAAGAAACACTGGAAAGTGGTGTTGTGGGAGGTAAAAGACCCGAAAAAGACGCCCTGATGGATCGCACATTACAAAAACCGGTCATAGCAGCCGTAAACGGATTCGCTATGGGAGGTGGTTTCATGTTGGTTGAGGCCACGGATTTGCGTATATCTGTCCCAGAAGCGATTTACGAGGTTTCTGAGGCAAAAAGATGGTTGCTTGGAGGATACCAACACGGATTTTTAGCAAATTTACCTCATCCTGTAGCTACTGAAATGGCATTTGGGTTTCGATTTAAAGCAAAACGGCTATATGAGTTAGGTTTTATTAATCGAATAGTGGAAAAAGATCACCTTATAGATACGGCAATTGAAATGGCAGATCATTTGTTATCCCTACCTCCAGCATCAAGAGTCAATACAGTCCAAATGATGCGTGAAATGCGTCCTAAAGTGCCAAAGGATATCGCAGATTTGGGCATTCGTCTAAATGACCATGGGGACAAAGATGACCTTATCGAATCACGGAGAGCTTTTGCCGAAAAACGAAAGCCTGTTTTCAACGGTTGGGTGAATCCGGAAGACAGATACAACCCACCTACCCTGTAATCAATATCCCCAAAAAATAAAGAGATATGAATCAATTTAAGTAGTAGATAATTGTCAAATGGAGAAAAATAATTTTGAATGATAAACCTATCGTTTTACTAGTCTCTAACAATCTAATGTTTTTGCCCCGAATAGAGGCTGCTGCAGGATCTTATTTGAAAGTGCAAAGAGCCACGTCAATGGATGATCTGGAAAGAGTAGAACAAGATAAGATATCCGTCGTATTAGTTGATCTCGAATTCGACAAATCTATCTGGAAACCAGTTATAGCCAAACTCCGCTCAAACAATGAACATAGTGCGCGATATGTGGCCTATGGCCCTCATGAAGATGAAAAACTTTTGAATGAAGCAAGAGCTCTAGGCTGCGACCCCGTACTGCCAAAGGGAGTATTTGTAAACCAATTACGAAAAATTTTACGTCCGGATAAATAAAATTTTATCGGCAGTTATGGGAACATAGTCTCCTGATCACGGAAACCATTTATATACAAGGCTATTTCAACCAACAAGCAAATCAGAATTTTCGAAATTTTGTATAGGCTGAGTACAACCTCTTTACTCCCTCTTGAAGCTGCTCAGACTCAAACAAAGTGTAAGTTAAACGTAGGCAATTTCCGAATCTCTGTGATTCTGAGAATGCATTGCCAGGTCGATAAGAAACCCCAGACAATTCAGCATATGGAAGAAAATCTTGCGTGTCGAATTCCAAATCAAAATCCAACCAATAGTAATATCCGCCACCAGGAACAGTGTATGAAATTAAATCACCAAAATACTTGGTCAAAGCGAAATCCATGGATTCGCTACGTTTCGAATACTCTTTTTTCAGAGCGTCTATATTTTCCGCCAAAAATCCTAGATCGATCACTTCTTTTATCAAGGTAGATGCGAAGTGATTAAATCCACCACCACTGAAAGTTACTGCAGCATCAGAGAATTTAGCCACCATACCTTCTGAGCAATGAATCCATCCAGTTCGAAGGCCGGGGGCCAATATTTTGGAAAAAGATCCAAATGAAACGACCCGATCTCTGTGATCTAATGACATGTAGGGTGCGGGTGGTAACTGATCGAAGTTCATTAATTGATAGACTTCATCAGCGAAAATGAGGAAGTCAAATTCCTCGGACAATTTAATCAGCTCATTTTTTCGGCCAACCGACGTGCACACCCCTGTAGGATTTTGGTAAGTTGGGATCGTATAAACAAAGGAAGGTCTTAATCCACTTTCCAGTTTTTTTCTTAATTCAGATACCTGCATCCCATTTTTGTCTATCGGAACGCCCACTATTTCTAAGTCATGATCGCGAAAAATTTTCTCTACTACGAAGTAGGTAGGCTCTTCCACAATGACAATGTCTCCAGATGTCGTCATCAAAGTGCAAGCCAAATCAATTGCCTGAGAAGCTCCAGCAGTAAGAAATAGTTGACTTGGCAAGACAGTCCCAAAGTAACCCGGTTGCGATGATAAAAATCTTGCCAAGCTATTAAGGAACGGGCCAAAACCTTGGGCAGCACCATATTGGAGTGGCGTGGTGTCATTTCTTTCAAGAAGCTTATCGGCAGCATGTTTAATTAAATTCAATGGATGAAGTGAAGCAGATGGATGTCCCCATCCCAAATCTATAACCCCTTCCTTCACGTCCACTAGTAACGAGGGCAAATGGGTGTTTTTTGAATCAATATCCATCGTTGTATTCTTAAGTCATTTCCGGAAAATACAAATGTTTTTAAAGGGTATATGTAATTTCCAATTGTATTGCTTTGCTATCCATTCCATTGTCTCAGGAGAATAAAAGGCTATATGCGTAGGATCCATTCGGTAATACCATTTTTCAATATTGATCGATTCGTAAAGGATAGACGTCATAATCCCCATGACTCCTCCTTCCTTTAATAGGTTATTAATTAATTCGAACTCTAACCCTGGTGACTCAAAGTGTTCCACTGTTTCAGAAGTAACCACAAAGTCATATGAATGCGACAAAACTGACCTATCGTTATGAAAATATAAATCATAGAGAGACATCTCAAAACCATCATCCGCAAACATATTTGCGAGAGCAGGACCAGGGCCAGCTCCGAAATCGATTCCGCGGGAGTTGGGTCTAATGTGGGGAATCATCGCTCGTTTTAACGGAAGTAAGAAATTTTGATAGTCCGGATCATCAACATCATTATTGTGCTCCAGATACCTTGTTTTCTGTTCAGCAGAACTCAAGTGATATATTTTAGGAACATACAAAAGGTGACAGTTCAAGCATCTTTCGTATACACGTTCCAGGTTTTTACGTTCACTTTGCAATACAACTAAAACGTTTTTTGAAAGGCATAACGGACACATCAAATAAACCTGCTGAAGCCGAATCAATATTTATTTAATAATGGTAGCGCATACGGGATTCGAACCCGTGATCTCCGCCTTGAGAGGGCGGTGTCCTCGGCCGCTAGACGAATGCGCCACGCCTAAATTCGACT
>CAZUHE010000037.1:0-10165 GCA_964620395.1 uncultured Dehalococcoidia bacterium | reverse complement strand
AACTTTATGTCAGACATGTCCGAAATCGTCATAACTAACATGAGCTCTATTTACCCCGAACTTGCTAACAACAAAGAATTCATAATGACAGTTCTGAAATTAGAAGAAGAACGATTCCAGCAGGCATATGTTAATGGATACGCAATGCTTGAGGAATCTTTAGCTACGGAAAGCACCCTAACCGGTAAAACAATTTTCCAACTGTGGGATACATACGGATTCCCTGTGGAAGTGACAAATGAAATAGCAATAGAAAAAAATATTCCTGTCGATATGATTGGATTTGAAAGTGAGATGGAAAAACAACGGGAAAGAGCTCGATCCAAATCACAATTTGGCGATGACCACGCCCGTATAAATTTATATCGCGACCTAGGAATTGTAAGTACCAAGTTCACTGGTTATGAAAACCTAACTGGAAACTCGGTTGTTGTAGGCCTTATATCTGGATCAACGAACATCAATTCAGCAGATGCAGGAGACGATATAGAAGTGATACTAAGGGAAACTCCATTCTACTCAGAGGGTGGAGGACAAGTTGGGGACTCAGGAAAATTATCAAATAACGGGCTAACCGTCAATATTTCTGACACCAAAGAGGGAATCCCAGGCGTCACGGTCCATTTTGGAAAAGTAGCCAAAGGAACAATAAAACTTGGTGAATCAGTTGATGCAATTGTTGACAAAGAAAAACGTCTGGATGCAGCTCGAAACCATACAGCAACTCACATGCTACATGCTGCATTAAGGGAAGTTCTTGGGGCACATGTAAGACAAGCTGGATCATTAGTAGCCCCCGATAGATTAAGATTTGACTTTAGCCATGTAAAACCTCTCACCATTAAGGAATTATGGGAGGTACAACACCTAGTAAATGAAAAAATAAGAACCAACGCACAAGTAAGTCACGCGGAAGACACTTATGCTAACGCGATAAAGCAGGGTGCATTAGCGTTCTTTGGTGATAAATACGGGGAAACGGTTAGAACAATTGAAATATCAAACGGGAAGAAGTTCAGTCTTGAGGTGTGTGGTGGCACTCACGTCCACCAAACAGGAGAAATCGGCAACGTAACCATTATCGGGGAATCGAGTATCGGGGCCGGTATGCGTCGTATAGAAGCAGTCACAGGTAGGGCATCTGAACGACTGGCTTGGGAAAAATCCAATAGAGAAACTAAGCTTGCTGATCTACTTCAAACTAGTACTCCCGAATTAGAGACAAAGATATCAACCCTCTTAAATGACATTGAAGATATAAATACCAAGTACCAGAATGCTCAACGCCGGCTATCACTACAATCTGCTGAATCATCCCTAAAAAAATCCAACACCGTAAATGGTATCAATGTAATTAGCGACATGACACAAGCAATCAATATGGACATCTTGCGTGCCTCCGGAGACTGGATAAAAGAAAAGATTGATAGTGGTATTGTTGTGCTAGGCGCAGTAATTGATGAAAAACCAATGATTACCGTAACCGTCACATTGGATCTAGTTGAAATGGGGTTAGATGCTTCATTGATAGCAAAAAAAGCCTCCACTTTAATGGGGGGAGGAGGGGGAGGACGTCCAGAGTCAGCCCAAGGTGGCGGAAGGGATCCCAATAAACTCCCTGAAGTATTATCCGAAATACCAAATATAATTGCTGCAATAACAAACGATAGGAAAAGCTAATTTTAGGCTCTATACTTTGCCTCGATGTGGGAGATCAACGTGTCGGATTAGCTGTTAGTGATCCCACACAAACCTTAGGGACACCCTTGAAACCCGAAAGGCGTCAAAATTACAGAGACTGGATTAAAAACGTTATCGAAAAGGAAAATATTGTACTTATACTGGTAGGAATGCCTTACCTCGCTTCCGGGAAAATAGGGACACAGGCCCAAAAGACAAAAAGTTTTATAGGTGAATTAAGCAAAACCGTGACCGTACCAATAAAGGAAATCGATGAGAGAATGTCATCCATAGAGGCTTTAAATCTGTTGAGGCAATCCCCCGGATACAAAGGAAAGAGGAAAAGAGACAAAGGCACACTCGATTCTGCCTCAGCTACTGTATTATTACAACATTACTTGGATACAAAAAAACTTAGAACTTAACGATCATCTGTACTTGGTCAGATGGACTGGCTAATGCGCGAAAAGTCTCCTGTATTTCTTCAATATCGACAAAGTATGTTTCTGAAGTTAATGGGTTTAAATTGATTTTTCCACTTGAAATCAAGTTCAAAGCTATTTGCCAATCTTGATGCTCGCCTCCAAAGGTTGTCTTGAGTTCAACCTCTTTACCCGCCCAATCAACAGGCAACAAAGGAATATTTTCCCAGGCCAAGGCAACCAGCATGACATTACCTTTCTTTCTAACCATGTTCAAAGCGTCATCCAATGTCGGTTGTGCAGCGGCGCATTCATATACAACATCAGGACCTACTGACTCAGTTAAGGACATTACTGACGCATAAACATCCTCTCTTAAAGGGTTTATTACTGCATCCGCACCTAATTCACTGGCCACCATACGTCTAGTTTCCGATGGTTCAGACACGATAATTTTACCGGCCCCTGCTGCTTTAGCCGCTTGTAAACAAAGTAAACCTATAGGACCAGCACCGAGCACAACCACTGTATCGCCTAATCGTTGATTAGATAAGCGTACTGCCCGCACTGCCACAGAACAAGGTTCGGTTAAACAGGCCTCTAAATCTGTCACGTTACCCGGAATTTCCAATGGTTCCCAATGGTTTAAAACAGTGTATTCCGCATATCCACGCTTTCTTGTATTAGTAAAACCTTCTAAACGGTAATTGTATTGTTCTTGCTTCCTAAGAGGCTGTTCAAAACCAGGAGGAGGAGAGCCACCTCCACCAATAACTCGATCCCCAATTGCCCAATCCTTTACATCTTTACCAATTGCTGATATCACACCACTAAATTCATGCCCCAAAACAGACCCTGGTGGGGCAATATCATAGAGAAAGGCGTGCACATCTGTACCACAAATAGCACTGTACTTTACTTTAATTAGGATTTCCTGCGGCAGAGGATCAGGAATAGGAATGTCCTCAACCGCCATACGCCCTTCACCTTGATAGATAGCAGCTTTCATATCAACTCCCCTTCAAACCCATATTCCAATGTGAACAATAATTCCCAAAAAAGAAATCTGGATGCTATGAGTAAGCAAAGAGGAATCGAGACATCAAACCATTGCTGTGAGTCGAAATCAACCTACTTAATCACGTATCGTAAATTAAGAATCCAAACGTCAAATACAGCCCCCAAAACCTAGTTAATCCTCAACTCCATTTTCACGAAGATAATCGATCGCAGCTTGAACGGTAGTAATTTCTTCAGCATCTTCATCCGATATTTCTATCTGAACATCATCACTACTAAACTCTTCCTCAAAAGCCATAATCAATTCCACTAAATCCAACGAATCAGCGTTAAGATCTTCTGTAAAAGATGCATCAGGTATTACTTCATCTTCATCAACGCTCAATTTTTCAGCAACCACACTTTGAACTCTTTCGATAAGCGACATTTTTACTGCCTCCAAATTCTCTTTTTATGCTTTAAAACCACATTTTTCAGTCAAAAAACTGCCTAATACTCCATTTACAAAACTTGGCGATCGCTCAGAGCCAAATATTTTAGCTATTTCAACAGCCTCATTAACTACCACTTTATTAGGAGTACTACTGACCCACTCAATTTCTCCTATTGCCATCCTAAGTAAGTTCCTGTCAACCACTGGCATTTGATTAATTGGCCAACTTGGAGCATAGGTAATGATCATATTATCGAGTTGTTGGAGATTTTCAAGCACATTATTGACTAGCTTACAGACAAACTGATCATCTTTCGATGACATCTCATTATTATGCCTTATCTGGGAAAGAACAATTTCCACATCATGATTTACTGTGTCTACTTCACAAAGTATTTGCAGGGCCAAAATTCTTGTGTCTCGCCTTGTAGATACAGTTCCGCCACCTATCATATTTCAGTAACTCTCCCAGCAACTAACTGTTATCTTTGTATTTACCTGCAGAGAGCCAGTATAGACTCTATGTCTGAAACAGACGTGGTATTTGCCTTACGGTCGATCCGCTTAACCATACCAGTTAAAGCTCTCCCAGGGCCAATCTCCAAAAAATTATTAACTCCCGTACGGATCATATGATCAACAGAACGTTTCCATTGAACACATCCTGCAATTTGAGATACTAATTCTTGTTTAATTTCTTCTGGGCTGTTAATAGCATCGCCGGTACAATTGGCAATGATTGATACATCGGACTTCCTGAACTCAATTGATTCTAAAGCCTCTACCAGGCCCGCCTTCGCTGGTTCCATTAATCCTGAATGAAAAGCGCCTCCCACTCTCAACGGAATAACTTTTTTTGCTCCACGGGCGGTAGCCAGATCCATTGCTCTTGCTATCCCCATATTGCTTCCGCTGATTACAATTTGTTCATTGGTATTTACATTGGAAACATATGTACCAGATTCTTTAGCTATTTCTTGCAATACGACTTCATCCAAGCCTAGTATCGCAGCCATCGTACCCGGATTTTTCTCACAAGCTTCTTGCATCAATTCCCCTCTTTTCTGAACAAGGCGGGAAACATCTTTAACATTCAAAATTCCAGCTGCTGATAACGCTGTATATTCTCCTAGGCTATGACCTGCCATTGCGAACGGAACCGGGATATCATCTTGATCAAGGTTTTCTTTAATAGCTTCCATACACGCTAAACTAACGGCCATTATCCCAGGCTGAGCGTTAATCGTATCCTTCAAACTATCTTCAGGGCCTTCAAATAAAATAGTTGACAACGAACGTCCCAACGCATCGTCAACCTGTTCAAATATATCCCTAGCAGCCCTTGAATTATCATAAAGATCCTTTCCCATTCCAACGACTTGAGCTCCCTGACCGGGGAAAAGATATGCAGTCTTAGTTTGTTCACTAAATGTTAGAGTCAACGTACTCTCCTTTTTTCGACGATTCCTATTCGCCTACTCTATCTCCTGCCCTGAAGGTACCACTTCGCGTCCGTTATAACTTCCACATTCTCTGCAAGCGCGGTGCGGCATTCTAGGAATCTGACACTGGGGACAAAGAGACAAGGATATTTTCTTGAGAGCATTATGGGCGTTTCTTCCACCTTTTCTCTTACTAGAGTGTTTTTTCTTTGGCAGTGGAGGCATTCTGAAAACTCCCTTATCAATCGTTTAAAGCAACATACAACTTACATGATATTTCGATTACAAACGACCATTATACTAGCGTGTCCAGATTATGGTCAATTAAATTTTAGCTGACATTAGCATTTTGATTTATCTAACCTTTTGCCATCAAGTTTATTTCTAGTATCCTCTGTGTTTATCACACGTATACAGAAAAGGTTTGTTGGATAAAAAACGTCTCAAATTTTCTTTGAAAATCTCCCGTCTACCATCCCACATTTCAGATGTCAAAGCAGAAACATGAGGGGAAATTACAACATTAGGATGGTCCCAAAGTGGACTATTTGAAGGTAAGGGCTCAATCTCAGTAACGTCCAGAGCGGCTCCGGAAATTCTATCGCTACGCAGCATCTCGATAAGGGCTAATTCATCCACAATACCCCCACGGGAAAGAACTATGAGCCTAGAGCCCATTTTAATCGAGGACAGAAGGTCCTTGTTAAGTATATGGTGCGTCTCTGACGTATATGGAGCAGCTACAATAAACCAATCTGATATCTCTAAAAGATCGCCTAATTTATCAACATTCCATATTGCATCTACGCCTTCTGGTTTTGTTGAAATATCTTTGTCCACACCATACACTTTCATTCCAAAGGCAGTCGCTCTTTTAGCCATTGCAGATCCAATATCTCCCAATCCAAATATACCCATGACATCGCCCTGCAGGCTAATCATCCGATTATCATATGATTTTAGATCCCACTTTTTTTCTTTCTGATCATCCCACAAGTTCCTTAAATGATGTGAAAAAGTTAAAACCATAGCCATACCATGATCAGCTATGGGATCAGCGTGAGGTCCCCTAGCATTGGTAACAACCACGTCACTATCCACCAATTCTGGAATTCCCATAAGTTTATCTATCCCTGTCCCCGGGCAATGAAGCCAACGCAATTTTTTTGCTGACAAAAAACTTTCTCTATTTGGATAGCCCATTAAAACATCGGCATCTTTCAAGACTCGATAATCATTCACATCATCAACGAATACAAACTCAAGATCGGTAAATTCACTCACAAGTTCTGCTTTGAACTTTTCGTTGATCAGATCTAATACAACTACTTTCATAGATATTCTCGCTTTATTTAAATCGTTTCAGGATTCTAATTCCCTTACGGCCCAAGAGCAATGGTGTTAACAAACGAATTAGTTAAAGCCAAAGTCATACAATAACCTGTAATATAGCAACCAAATCTGACAAAAGAAACGGATGAATTCTATGTCTCAGGATCAAAATGCTTATGACGTGATCGTAGTCGGCGGTGGTAACGCCGCGCTAACGGCCGCAATATCAGCCAGTAATATGGGCGCAAAAGTACTTCTGTTAGAGAAGGCTCCATCTCACTTACGGGGAGGCAACTCATATTTTACTGGCGGATTATTCAGGTTTTCATACAGCCAGTTTGAAGAAATTGAATCACTACTGCCTAACTTGGGCCCAGAGGAAAGAGATTCAATTTCAATAGAACCTTATCCGGTAGATAAATTCTATTCTGATGTAATGAAGGTCACAGAAGGACTTTCTGATCCAGATTTACTCAACACACTTGTAACACAATCGTATCCCACAATGAGATGGATGAATGATATTGGCATTCCCTGGATTTTGGCTTACGGGAGACAGTCTTTCTTACACGAGGGGAAAAGAAGATTTTGGGGTGGCTTGATCATTGAGGCAGTCGGAGGAGGAAAAGGACTTTCTGACACACTCTTTGAAATCGCAGTGAAAAATGATATCGACATAAATTATGGGTCCCCTGCAATTTCGCTGGAAGTTGACAAAAGAGGCTCGATTAAATCCATTCTTATCAAAAATGAGCAAACGTATCGCACTGTTAATTGCTCCGCTATCGTACTAGCCAATGGAGGATTTGAAGCAAATGAAGAGATGCGGGCACGATACCTCGGGCCCGGTTGGGAATTGGCTAAAGTCAGAGGCACCAGATATAACACTGGCGACGGCATCAACATGGCATTACAAATTGGGGCTCAATCTTATGGCCATTGGAGTGGATGCCACGCAGTCGCATGGGATCTAAATGCTCCAAAATTTGGCGATCGTAACATAGCGGACCTTTTCCAGAAACATTCTTACCCTTTTGGGTTAATAGTCAATTTAGAAGGTAACAGATTCGTTGATGAGGGGGCCGATCTCCGAAATTACACCTATGCAAAATACGGAAAGGAGATATTGAATCAGCCACAGAGGGTAGCTTTTCAAATCTTCGACCAAAAAACTAAGCATCTTCTTCGAGATGAATATTTCATACCACAGGTAACTATGGTAGAGGCTGATACGATACAACAATTAGCGAAAGGTCTAGGGATTCCTGAAGTGACCCTAACAAAAACAATCGAAAACTATAATGAGTGTGTACAGGAAGGAACATTTGATCCCACATCTTTAGACGGAAAAACAACAAAAGGACTTACTCCACCTAAATCCAACTGGGCTTTAAAAATAGATCAACCTCCCTTCATGGGATACGGGGTTACCTGTGGAATAACTTTCACATTCGGGGGTTTAAAAATTGACTCCCAAGCTCAAGTTAAAGACACATCTGATTTGACAATACCAGGGCTATTTGCGGCCGGGGAAATCACAGGTGGGATTTTCTATAACAACTATCCAGGAGGTGCCGGACTGATGTCAGGAGCCGTATTTGGTAAAATCGCTGGCGAAAGTGCGGCGAAGTATGCCAAACTAGTAGAATGAGGAGATAAGGTATTTCTATAGCCAGTTTCTTATACATATTCCAACAATTTTGACCCAGAGTAATCACAAAAAATGTACAGGGAGTTAATCAATGAACGGAGACCAACTAATTGCGAAATTATTGAAGAAGGAAGGGGTAGAGTGGATATCCTGTTTCCCCGCACAAACCTTAATTGAAGCATGTTCAGTTGAAGGTATAAGACCTGTTCTTTGTCGACAGGAAAGAGCAGGCGTCAATATGGCCGATGCATATAGTCGAATTAACAATGGTAATAAGATTGGTGTCTTCACCATGCAGCATGGGCCTGGAGCGGAAAATGCCTTTGGTGGCGTGGCACAAGCCTACGCAGACAACGTACCAGTACTTCTAATTCCTGGCGGGTCAACAGAGAGCCGAGTTGGAGTTCATCCTGGATTTGATGCAGTTCCCAATTATCAGCACGTAACTAAATGGGCTGCCCGTATAGAATCAGTACAGAGAATCCCTGAAATGATTAGTAGGGCATTCACTCATCTTAAGCACGGAAGACCTGGGCCCGTTTTATTGGAGTTACCATCAGACGTGGGTTCGGCAGACGTGCCAGGAGACATAGAAAAATACCAACCAGTTCAAACCCATAGATCCAGTGCGTCCACAGAAGATGTTAGAGACATTATGACAGCTTTATTAAAGGCTGATAAACCGATGATAAGCGCTGGACAAGGGGTACTTTACGCAGAAGCCACTGATGACCTAATCGAACTATCAGAACTTGTAAACGTTCCTGTAATGACAACCCTTTCCGGGAAAAGTGCTTTCCCGGAAGACCATCATCTTTCATTAGGATCAAGTGGTAGTACTTGCACACTCATGGTTGATAGATTTCTCCAAACAACAGATTTCATCCTTGGAGTTGGTACCAGTTTCGCGATTTCAAACTTCGCGGCCCCTATGCCAGAAGAAGTTACCAAGGCCCAAATAACAAATTCACCCGAGGACTTAAACAGGGATTACAGGGTCGAATATGGTGCAATAGGCGATGCTAAACTTGTAATACAACAGTTAATAGAAGAGGCGAAAGTACAACTTGGGGAACACGGAAGAGGAGATGTTCATAACGTAAAGGAAGAGATCCAGACCATCCAGGAAGAATTTTACAAAGAATGGGGTCCTAGACTCACTTCCAGCGAGGTCCCCATAAGTCCGTATCGCGTTTTTCATGACTTAATGAACACAGTTGACCCAAAAGAAGTGATAGTTACTCATGATTCAGGCTATCCCAGGAATCAGCTAGTACCTTTTTGGCCTGCATTAACCCCCCGATCCTACATAGGATGGGGAAAATCAACGCAATTGGGATATGGACTGGGATTGGCCCTAGGAGCTAAAATAGCTGCCCCTAATAAAACCCCAATAAACATAATGGGTGATGCTGCTTTCGGAATGGCAGGATTAGACTTGGAAACCGCCGCAAGATCAGAGCTTGGAACAGTGACTATTGTGCTAAACAACGGG
The DNA here is from genome assembly GCA_964620395.1 of uncultured Dehalococcoidia bacterium. Classification (GTDB taxonomy): domain Bacteria; phylum Chloroflexota; class Dehalococcoidia; order Lucifugimonadales; family UBA826; genus CAZUHE01. Next base: position 690 of record CAZUHE010000037.1, on the reverse strand, counting down.
GTAATGACCCATTACTATGATCATTTTCCTCATGCGACTGAGAATTGGAAAAGCAACGAACTGGGAGGCAACTACGCTGATACCGCATCTAGTTTAGGGGCCCATGGTGAGAGGGTAGCAGATCCCAAAGACATCACCTCCGCTGTAAAAAGAGCTATGAAGGCTGCCAAAGAAGGACAACCAGCCCTAATAGAATTTATAACTAAAGAAGAGGAAAACGTTCCTGGATACGGAAACTAACGCATTAACGTCTCGCAATTAGTCGTATATGAAAATATTAGTTTTACATACTCGCAGTATAAACACGATCTAGGTTTAGTGGTCTAAATTTTTGTTTGTATTGGCGAAGTCCTTTGATGCCAAGATCGCCAGCATCGTTAACCCTAGTAAAGCGTCTGAGTTCTCCATAAACTTTCCAACGCATATACTCAGAAAGTCCATATGTTTCCGTGTCAGATTTAGCCACAAAAAAACAAGCACTTTCATCGTTAATCGGACCTGCCATGGCTATAGCCGATATACCATCTTGAACTTCCAAAACCCATGAATATAAATCTTCGTTTGAAAATTTTGCGAAATTGTTCAAGGCATTTACGGTGTAACCCCAATCAAGGAGAAAATTCCTTTTCCTGCCTTGCTTTGAACGCCATTTTTTCAATAATTCCATCGACGGTTTAACATCACCGGATT
>CAZUHE010000036.1:0-10340 GCA_964620395.1 uncultured Dehalococcoidia bacterium | reverse complement strand
CTCCTGTCGCAAATTATATTCCTGTGGTAAAAACAGGAAACCTTATTTACCTTTCAGGAGTAGGCCCTGCAGACAAACCTGACGGCACATCCTACACTGGCAAGCTAGGCAAAGACCTATCTATTGACCAAGGATATGATGCCGCTCGTCTAACCGCAGTTAATCTCATATCTAGATTAAATGGGTTCCTTGATGACCTGGATCAGGTCAAACAGATAGTTAAAGTTTTGTCTATGGTTAACGCGACTCCTGATTTTTTAGATCCCCCCGCCGTAACGAACGGGTGCTCTGATTTACTAGTCGAAGTATTTGGTGATAAAGGTAGACACGCGAGGTCCGCCATTGGGGTTGCTACTCTTCCAGGCGGAATGCCAATTGAGATAGAACTTATCGCTGAAATTAAAGATTAAAGAGTAAATGCTTATCAAATGACAAAAGATGAGTGGCTACAAATGTATATTCCCCCTAATATCGCCCTGTTTGGAGGAAACGAATTTCAATCGTCATGCATGGAATTCGATAGAAGTCTGATAAAAGCCTGTGCGAATCCAAAACCAAAAATTGCAATCATTCCTACCGCAGCCAGCTTTGAAAATCCAAAAAAAGCTGCGAATAACGGACTCAAATATTTCGCATCTCTTGGCGCGAACCCATTTGACTTGATGATACTTAACAGGGAGGATGCAAACGATCAATCTCTGGGCAAAAAATTAGAAGACACGGATGTAATCTATTTAACTGGGGGAGACCCATCATATCTGTATGAGGTATTACAAGGATCATTTTTTCTAGACCAAATGCAGGCACTTTACGAAAAAGGCACCATGATAGCGGGTTCTAGCGCTGGGGCCATGGTACTGGGGGACTTCTTCGGAATCACTAACCCCACAAAAGGGTTGGGATTTGTACCAGCAACATTAATTGTTCCACATTGTGAAAAATTTGATCACACCAAGCTCCGACAAATTAATTCAGTTCACGCAAAAGATTTACAAGTGATTGGATTAGACACGGCTACCGGAGTTCTAAATACTGGGGATGATTTAATCATAAAAGGAAAAGGTGAATTAAGAATTTTTAATACGTGATTATATTTCCCGTTTTAAAAATCTATTAATTATGAATAAACTTAAATCAACAATCATTCTAAATTCATGCTTATAACTTAATTTACCGAGGAATTAACTTTTTTCTACTGGATACTCTTTAGCAATAGAGTCTATATCTTCGGATTTTGCAATACACTAAATTCATTCCTCATCGCTACCGTGTAACAGTCACGCTACATTAAGTTGATAATTATCAAAAACAATAAACGGTAATAGCGTAATCTAAATGATTAAACAATAAGGGGAGGAAAATCCAATGACTAGAGAAAAACAGCTAGAAGGGAAAATGGCCTTAGTGACTGGCGCGGCATCAGGAATAGGTAAAGCATGTGTAGATCGTTTTCTCCTAGAAGGTGCTATGGTCGTCGCAGCTGATTTAAATATCTCAGAGAACGTTTTTAACCAAAACCCAAACCTTTCGGTTATAACTGGAGACGTAACAGATACGAGTTCCGTCAAAAATATGGTTGAACACTCCAAACAAAAATTTGGAGGGTTGAATATATTAGTCAACAGCGCAGGGGTCAGTAGTAGAGGGGCATTGGGATCTCAAGCGGACCCAGAAGACATCTGGGACCGAGTGATCGAGGTAAATCTTAAAGGCTCCTATTTAACTTCATGGCATGCCGTCCCTACGATAGAAGCTTCTGGCGGGGGATCAATTGTGAATCTAGCCTCTATTATGGGTATAGTAAGCTATCCAAAGGGTTTAGGTGGTGGATTTAACGCCTATCCTCCTTCAAAGGGAGGGATAGTTCAGCTAACAAAAGGTCTAGCGATAGACTTAGCCGCAAAAAATATACGAGTTAACTGCCTGTGTCCAGGATATGTAGAAACCAACTTAACGGAAAGTTTGTTGGAAGATGACGAAATATCTTCCCAATTAATTTCTCTTCATCCTATTGGCCGACTCGGCAAACCTGAGGAAATAGCCAGTGCGGCCCTCTTCTTAGTATCAGATGAGGCATCTTTCATAACTGGCTCTTCTCTGGTAATCGACGGAGGATACACAGCACAGTGAATCATTTTCACTATTAACGAATCAACTTAAACAGCTGTACCTTACTCTTGTAGACTTCCTTGTGAATCTGATTAATAGCTTTCTGATTTGGATCCCCAACCGACACTAACCTGCTTGGAACCAATACTTTTTTCTCATTAAACAAAAGGCAACGCTTCATAAAACCATTAAGGGTATGTTTTTCACCACCTAGGTAAACAGAATTTATCTGACCAAGAAAAGGTCGGAAAATACTTGAAGAGATTTCACATACTTTGTCATACAATTCTCGCACCAAGCGTTCCCGACTGCGTTCAAACCGTCTTTGCGAAGAACCACCAGCACGATGACGATTTTTCACGTATCTACCTTGAGTTTTTGAATCTATTATTTTTTCACCCCTCAACAAAACTACTGCAAATCTTCCGAGCCTAACCAAAACTACCCCAACGTATGGCTGATCATCAAAAACATCTTTTAGCATGTAACCATCAAATCCTTCAACCATGGCATCCATGTTCATTTTTAAAGGAGGTGTCACCACTTCTATATGATCCGCCTTTCTAAACAACACGTAACCAGTTTCCGAATATCCCAAATAATCCACGATAGCATTAACACTTTCTCCTGAAAGAGCTACAGGAGACGCCTTGCTAATATCCATAGTCGCTAAAGGGGTCAAATAGATCGTTCTATCGACATTATTGCCAAATTCCGAATCATCAAGGTGTTTATACAAAACTGACCTAGTCACCCAACGTTCACTTAATTTTTCTAGGTTGAACATTGTCGATCACTCACAGTTTCTAAGACTCATTATGGGTAGAGACGATATCTCTATACCTTTCTTTTGCTTTGCAAACAATTCCGTCAGCATCGAAATCATCTATGTACCTTAAGGCAAGTAACTTACGAACCTCTTCCTCAACCTTCAACATGTAATCTTTCTCAGATTCATATAACTCTTCAATAGATGGCCTGGGGTCTCCTGCTTTTTCCCTGGCTGATTTACTATAAGCCAGAGGAACAGACCATCCCGCCAAACCCCCAGTTATACCAATCATAAGATCTTGATTACCCATATCTGGGTGACGAAGATTCCAACCAGTATTTGTTGCCACTGGAACACTAATGTCTGGTAGCCTTATCCCAGAAACTTCATTGAAAGTTTCATCAACGTCAGAAACTAATGCAGGAAAAGTATCACCTACTACCGGGGGTAATTTAGAAGTTCTTCCAATATGTTGATCAGGTCCATAATCTAATCTGACAGGATTTAAGATCATTTCTGTGGAGCGCACAAAGGGCAATTTCTCAAATCGGCGATAGATATTTTTGGATTCAACGGCTGTCCCATCAGAAAAATTAGGATGAGTACTGGCAGGTGGTAATGCACCTTTTTTAATCCAAGAATCCATGTTTCTGATACAGGCCCGCAACAAAGGCCGATAATCCACTGTATTGAATGGTAAATCTCCCTTAAGGCCGTCGCTTTCCCTTACTAAAATGGGAGGATAAGAACCTGGACCATGCTGAGTACCGGCAAACTGATACTTTCTCACATTGTCGTGCTCAACAGCATCTGACATGGTTTCAAGATCAGTATGTATCAATCCAGCGTCTCCACGCCAGTATTCACCTGAAGAATTAGTAAACATTATTTTAGGAACCTGTCCTGTATCACAGAGCCGATCCAATAGACCTTCTTTATTTCCAGTCACCGGATCGTTCTGTGTAAGATCCGTGAACGGAAACAACTCCGGAATTATGTAGCACACATCCTTAGACGGTTGGCCAAACCTGAGGTTAAACTCTCCCCTCATACCACCACCAACATGGGAGATTACCCCATCCATTGCGATCTTACCTTGCTCGTCTGAATTTATCCCATTGTATAAATAATGCCTAAGAAAACGACCTGTTTGAGATACACCGTAAGATATGGCTGTATCTAATTCACCAGCGACCGGATTCCCTTCATTTTCTGTTCCATATTTTAAAAATGTGCAAATATCCCTGACGGAGCAAAACCCTAGCCCCACGATACGGCTGTGTGAGGTTGTATATATCAGTTGGTATATTTTCCCTGGCTGAAATCCTCCTTCCAACCTCACATAACAAGGGTTCTTTTCAATTTCTTTATCTTCCACTCTGACAAATGACCATTTTGTTCTCTCAATTTCTCGAAATTTCCCCGTTGGATGAGTACCAACACGTAGAACCGCATCTTTTTCTATTTCATCTAAAGCGGGATTGAGATCGTGGTATCTATCAGCAAGAGGCAAAAGTTGCTGATTCTCATCACATTGATACTGATTCATAATTTTTCCCGATACGGGTTCATCACCTTGCAAAGCGAAAGGGGCCCGCATTCCTATCAACCCTGGAACCCGAGGGACATCAGCTTGCCAACCGCAAAACACCACTGTATAGCCGTTATCCAAAAGAAACCCATTACCCGAACTGTTTACGGCAGCCAAATTATTAGACTTTGTAGAATCGTTGAAAGCAAACATTACTGTTTTATTTCCTCGATTTACCACGTCCAGAAGCATTGTCCTGTTACCCTTTCCAGGCAACGCCGGCTTGAGCAGAACGAAATCAGAAGAGAAACTCACCTTTCCTGATTCATTCACCGGAGCCAAATCTATATCTGTAACACCTTGATTAGCGTCATCAAGGGGATCAATCTCAAAATGCGCAATTCCTTCTATATACACATATGGACCCGTTTTCCCAAACGATCGGCCTCCCTCATAGGGGGCTCTATGCGTCACATCAAGTCTCAATACCGACATTTTAATTCCTCCTGAGCCAATTATCATTCAACAGAAAATCCCATAATATTATTGATGATTGTCCTTCATCAAAACCTTTCATTGACTACTTTTTACAATACGGCTTAAACTCACCATATCACCTCAAGTTAAACAAGAGAAAATATATAGGAAAAATCATGAGAATTGCTATCGCAGCCGACCATAACGGTTTCGAATTGAAAAATAACATCAAGAGTCAATTAGAGAAAATGGGGCACGAAGTTGAAGATGTCGGGCCTCATCATCACGATCCTCAAGACGATTACCCGGATTACGCAAAGCTATTATCTGAAAACATTTCTGGAGGACAATCCGAACGAGGAATAATGGTTTGTGGCAGTGGTGTAGGGGCCTCAGTGGCTGCAAACAAGGTTAAAGGAATCAGGGCAGCAGTCTGCCACGATATATATTCGGCTCATCAGGGAGTTGAACATGATGATATGAATGTACTGTGCCTAGGATCCAGAATAGTTGGCAGTGAAGTTGTAAGCGAACTAATTATCGCCTTTACAGAAGCCGTTTATTCAGGTGAAAAAAGACACCAGCGCAGATTGAATAAAGTGCTTGATATGGAAAAACAATTTCATGCTACATGATACTTATAGAAATCAACGACACTGAGTCCTTACATCAAACTCTTAACCTTGATGAAGTTGCCGCTGAAACTCTGAACGCCAACTCTCAGCATTATCCAAGGGTAGGTAAGACAAATCTTCTTTCGCGTTAGATGTGTCCCAAATCCTCCAGGAATTATCAGAAACGCCGTAATAAATCCCAAATCCAAGATCAGAAGGCGCCTCTATACATGATGTCACCAATCTCATTAAATCCTGATGGGTAAACAGGGTTGAGAATTGCCTCAAATTAGTAGGTTTATTTTCTACATTTACGGTACCTATTCTCAACGCCAAAAAGGAAAGACCATATTTATCTGAATAGTAGCGTCCCGAAGCCTCTCCAAAGGCCTTTGCAATACCATAGGGACCGTCAGGCCTTATCGGCATTGCGGTGTTTATACGAGGGATTTCATTACCATCATAGCCTTGATATTGACCGGAAACAATATCACTATAAGGTAAATCCAATTCATACATACCAGTGGCATGATTAGAACTTGCAAAAATAACTCTTTTTACACCACATTGCTGTGAAAATTCCAATGCATTTATAGTACATAAAATATTGTTTTCATGTATGACTTCCCAAGGACTATATTGACTGGGATTGCTAGCAAGATCAATTACTATGTCAACGTCGTCAAAAGCTTCCTTCATGCCTTTAGTGTCTGCAGAATCCGCGATGGTGGTGTCAATCACATTACTAGGTCGAACATCTAATCCCGATACGTCATAATCATCCTTCAATCCCTCAGCAAGTATAGACCCGACAAGTCCAGAAGACCCGGTAATCAAGATTTTTTTCTTTTGCATTTCAACCCTCCATCAGCAAAAAAATTATTGCTTTCATGATAGCTCTGACAAGCAATTGATGTAAAAAAGTGGTCGGTATTTAACTGACAACCTTGTTACTTCCTTAGCCACAAATATATAATGCCCGAACATTATCGAGATTGGTAGCTGAATATATATAACAATCTCAATGACAGAAATCACCTTGGGAGGAACCTTAGTATGGAAGCTTATTGCCTTAAATGTAAGAGTCAACGGGAGGTTAAGAACCCCTCGGAGATAACCTTAAAAAATGGCCGTCCAGCAACCCAAGGAAAATGCGGGACCTGTGGGTCCAAACTTTTCAGAATCGGTAAAGCAAAATAAACAGTAATAAGTACTTCTGAATTCAAATTAAGAAGCTTGTTTATGATTCAAATCGTCTACAATGCCGTCAGATCCAGTGATTATGAACCAATAAAACCAAACCTGTATATGAAAAACAGATAAATTAATTCATGATTTATACCCCAACAGCAATGGAAAAAACTACCTCAACGGACATTTGTATAGTAGGGGGAGGGATTGTTGGGCTTAGTTGTGCATACTTTCTAGCGAATGAAGGGTACTCAATTACACTGATTGAAAAAGATTCAATAGGCAGCCATGCATCCGGATTTGCATACGGCAGCCTAAGCCCTCTGGGGGAGGCTGGTCTAGAAAAGGAAATACTACCGGAAATAGAGATAGCCCGACTTGGCATGAAACTACATTCAGAATTTGCTTCACAACTGCAACAAAATACCGGTATAGATATCCAATACAGACCGAGACCTTCATTGGATCTGGCTTTTAACAATGAGGAATGTGATTCAGGCATACAGCAGGTTAAGTGGAAAAACTCAGAGAATGGTTACTCTGTTGAATGGATAAATGGTGACGAGGCCCGAGATTTAGTCCCTTCAATCTCGCCAAAAGTTTCAGGAGCTGTGTATACAGAAGGGGTGGCCGATGTTGATCCATACAAACTCTCGTTAGCCTTGGCCCAAGCCTGTGAGAACCGGGGAGTGTTAATAAAACATGGTGAAGTAATCGGGATAAAGACATTAGGTACAAAGTTGGAAGGTGTAAACACAAATAGCGGAACAATCGATTGCAATCAAGCAATATTTGCTGCAGGCCCATGGATCGGATTATTTTCCGACTGGATGAACATAAATATCCCAATCATTCCCCTAAAGGGTCAAATATTGCGATTAAATTCCCCAAGCACTCCAATAAATTGTTCTGTGGGATGGAAAGGCAATTACGCCTGTACAAAACTTGATGGACTAATATGGGCCGGAACAACCGAGGAAAAAGTTGGATTTGATGATAATGTAACCAATCAAGCTCGTGACCAAATAATTGACAATCTTTTGACGATGCTGCCGGACTTGCGTGAGGCGCAGATTGTGCAACAGACCGCATGCTTGAGACCTATATCAACCGACAAAAAAATAATACTCGGAAATATACCTAATTTATCGGGTGCATATATCGCCACTGGGACTGGCAGAAAGGGTATATTACTGGGGCCAGCAATGGGAAAGTTGACCTCAGACCTAATAAATGGGGAAAAACTCCCAATCGATATTAAAGAATTTTCGCTGGGAAGATTCGCTCGGTAGTTAAGACATATTAGAGAACAAAATATTAACGTATAGGAGAAAACTCAAACGGTAATACAATTTTGTTTTCCTGACTCGTAGGGGATATCCCACTCTTTGGCGGCCAAACCCCTCGTTCAACTACTTCTGATCGTATCTTTGACCTTTCTTCTAAAGAACTGTAAGCCCAGATGTGTATGAGCTTGTTAAGCTCCCCTATATCCGAATACCAACATCCAACCAAGGAGGAATATTTTTCCCGAGCCTCAATGGCATTTTCCCAGGCATTAAGAACTTTTGGGATCTCACCAGGTCGGTATAGATAGGTTCTAATCTCAAACACTGGCCCTATGGAACCCGTAACCATCCCATCCATAAACGGAGCGGGAATCATAATATCGCTTTGCATACGTATAAGAACATCATTATTATCGGGAGGCCATATTCCATCAGATACAACCTGTGACCTAATTTCACGTCTATGTTCAAGATTTTCATATGGCCATACATGTATCACCTGATTTAATGGCCCAATATCAGAATACCAAAAAGCAGCTAGATCAGAATATTCTATTCTCTTGGAAATTTTCTCTGCGGTCTTCGACCCAAACTTATCAAGAGTTCCTGGAAGAATATCGTAGGTCCTAAATTCATAAATCATTTCGTTCTCCATTCATTAAATCGGTTTACAACATCTAAAACATGATCGTTTATGTAAATTGCCTAATCCTTATTGCCTATATCCATACAACATCATACGATGTTACCTATATAGCTCCCCAAAACCAGAGGAACAAATGAAAGTATTAGTTACCGGAGGCGCAGGATACATCGGAAGCACTGTATGCTCCGCGTTAGAAGACAACGGACACCAGGTAATTGTTTTGGATTCACTTGTAAAAGGTAGTCCCACTTTCATTACCGATAAAATATTTTATAAAGGTGATATATCTGATAAAAATATTCTACTCCGTCTGTTGAGCGAACATCCAGATATTTCAGCAGTAATTCACTGCGCAGCTCGTATCATAGTTCCTGAATCCGTAGAAAAACCATATCTATATTACAAAGATAACGTAGCCAAATCTTTGGAATTTTTCAAACACATATCAGAAACGAACATAAACCGGATCGTATTTAGTTCCAGCGCATCAATATATGAAGGGAATTCCGGATGTATAGTTACGGAAGAATCACCCATAAATCCAACAAGCCCCTACGCCAAAACAAAATTAGCAACTGAGATGGTGCTTGAAGATTTTTGCCGTGCCTACGGAATGCATGGAATATCTCTGAGATATTTTAATCCGATTGGCGCTGACCCTAAAATGAGGTCAGGTCCATATGACAAATCACCTACACATATCTTTGGAAAACTTTTATCAGTATCAGATAAAAATGAGAATCTATTTGAAATTACTGGGTACGAATGGCCGACGCGTGACGGTACAGGAATAAGGGACTACCTTCATGTTTGGGATTTAGCTTTAGCCCACGTGAATGCCATTGAAAACTTCGATGTAATTTCTGACGGCGAATCTTCATTTATGGCCATCAATATTGGAACTGGTATAGGGACAACCGTGATGGAGTTTATAAAAGCATTTGAAGAAGTAAGAGGGCTGGAGATACCGCAAAAAAAATCAAACCCAAGGCCTGGAGACAATGCAGGTGTTTTTGCGAGTAACGATAAAGCTAAACGTATCTTAGATTGGACTCCAAGAATGTCATTAGAACAAGGGATCGCAGATGGAATCAAATGGTCAAACAAAAAGATCACGAACGAATCAGGTTAACATAGGTAAATAACTGTTTTTAATGTGGTGCAAAAATTCATGAGATAGCATTAGAAGTTAAATGCAAATCAGGAGGAATTATTTGACAACTTTAGCTAATTTACTAGACAAACATCCTGTGAATAACGAGGCGATAGTTATACCAGGCAACATTAATCTTTCCTATGGAACTTTTTCAGAGGAAATAGAATCCATTTCTGAGCTATTAGTTGGTGCAGGGTTAGAAAAAGGTAGAGCTGTATCTCTAGTGCTCGAAAATAATCTGGAATTCATGGTCACCTTCTTGGCTGTGGTAAGAGCTGGCGGAATAGCTGCACCACTCAACCCATCTTATACAGCTGACGAATTCAATTTTTTTGTTTCAGACGCAAACTCACAATTCATGATAGTCCCAGAACATGCTGATGTTGCGTCCCAAGCAGCAAAGAAATTAAACGTACCGATACTTGTCGCCAAGGCTAATGAGAAAGGCCATGTATCTTTATCTCAAAATGGTTCAAATTTGAGCAAAAGAATAGACCCCGCGCCACCAAATTCAGATGACATAGCATTATTTCTGCATACGTCAGGAACAACAAG
>CAZUHE010000035.1:5455-10433 GCA_964620395.1 uncultured Dehalococcoidia bacterium | reverse complement strand
TTTTATTCGTCTTCTGCCTGCATATATCCTTCGTATTTGCAGGAAAGTGCTGATGTAACGCCCCTTAAAGAAAAAGATGCCTATCCTGCTGATCCAGAGGAGGGGTATGGCTGGGAAAAATTATACATGGAGAAGTTATGCCAATATTATGCTACTGATTATGGATTTGAGACTAGGATAGCTCGATTTCACAATGTATATGGTCCTTTGGGCACTTATGACGGAGGAAAAGAGAAAGCTCCAGCGGCACTCTCCAGAAAAATTGCTTTAGCAAAGGATGGTAGTGATATAGAGATATGGGGCGATGGGCAGCAAACCAGGTCTTTTATGTACATAGAAGATTGTGTTGAAGGCATATACAAGATAACTCAAAGTGACTGTGCGGAGCCACTAAATCTGGGTATGGATGTCATGATTACTGTGAACGAACTTGTAGATATTATTTCAGAAATTGCGGGGAAAACGGTTGTTAAAAAACATGATTTATCCAAACCTCAGGGAGTACGAGGCAGAAATAGTGATAATTCAAAATTAAACAATATACTCAAATGGAGCCCAGAAGTTTCCTTGGCTGATGGGCTCTCCATAACTTACCGATGGATTGAATCTCAACTAAGAATGAGTGGACGCTTAGACTCCTGAAATTTTACCAATGAGTCAAAATGTTTTAGTTATAAATCAGTATTACGCTCCTGACGTCGCATCCTCTGGCCAACTGCTGGCGGATTTGTGTGAAGGGTTAGTTTCAAAAAACCATAGTATTTCTGTCGTGTGTGCTCAACCCAGCTATGAAATTGATTCTATTGATGTCTCACCCAGAGAAACCTTGGGTGGAGTTGAAGTGCATAGGATTTCTATGGGGATTTTTAGGGGACGTAGTAATTTCATGTTTAGGGTCATTGGATACTTGATCTTTTTGATGCAAGCCTGGTTTAAAGCGTCATCTTTAACACGCAAGGAAAGCTTTGATGTTGTTATCACTCTCTCTAACCCACCTTTCGTTGGTATATTGGGAGCGATGATATCAAGGTGTTATGGAATTAAATATCTCGCGGTTGTTTACGATATTCACCCTGATGTTGTTCAGGCCACTCGATGGATCAGACTTCCCGACTTTGTTTTTTCTATATGGAACCAGGTAGCTAAGTGGATTTTAAGACACTCATCTAAGGTGGTCGTTTTGGGAGAAGGAATGAAGGAAACATTAGTCAATACTAAGGATGTAAATCCTGAAAACATAAAAGTTATTCCAATATGGGCTAGACCAGAGTTTTCTGAAAGTTTTTCCAAAACGCAAAATGAAAACGAATTGGATATTCGTACACGCTTTGATATTGGATCGGAAGAATTGATAGTTTTGTTTGCAGGCAATATCGGAATAATGCAACCTGTTGACGATGTTCTGGAAGCTGCAAAAAAATGTCTAGAAGATCCGGTAAAATTCATATTTCTTGGAGGAGGTGTCGGTTTTGAAGGTCTGGATAATAGGATTCAGAATCTAAAACTTCACAATGTCCTTCTACTCAGATATCAACCCCAAGATGTCTTTGAGGCAATCTTGAAGCAATCGGACGTGTGTGTCGTAACATTAGCCCATGGGATGGAAAAATATTCTGTTCCTTCCCGTGCTTTCACGTTTATGTCTGCTGGTAAACCTATAATTGCCGTAATGGCTGAGAATAGCGATATTGGATCAATAATTAGAAAAAATGATTGTGGATGGATCTTTGACTCAGGGACAGATATTGCAGATGCAATACTTGGTTGCATAAATCGTAACGACATAGTACTTTCCAAGGGTAAAAATGCGCAAGATTATTATCACCGTGAACTTTCTAAATATGAAGGTGTCGATAAGTTTTCTAAGTTGATTCTGGAAATGGAATAATTTTCAGTGACATTAACCCTAAAAATTTAGAATAAATGGAGTCTGAGTTGGTTGGCATAGAAATATCCAGACAAAAATTAATAGAGCAACTGGCAGACATTGTAGGTCATGACTATGTTCTTTGGAACGAAGCGGATTTATTAGTTTATGAATATGATGGTTCTATCGATCGTGGGAATCCAGTTATCGTTGTATTGCCGAAGACCGCGCGAGAAATAGCTACGATAATAAAAGTGTGTAGGGCTAATTCGCTTCCTGTTGTAGCAAGAGGAGCGGGAACTGGTCTTAGCGGAGGTGCGATTGCGGAGCATGGCGGTGTTGTAGTTGCTATGTCGAGAATGACGAATATCCTTGAAGTTAATAAAACCGATCGCTATGCAGTTGTACAGCCAGGTGTGGTGAACTTGGACCTCTCCACGCATGTTGCTCCATTTGGTCTTTACTATGCTCCTGATCCGTCCAGTCAAAGGGCTTGCACAATTGGCGGCAATATTGCCGAAAATTCGGGAGGTCCACACTGTCTTGCTTATGGTGTAACAACGAATCACGTGCTTGGTATGGAAGTAGTTCTGGCAGACGGAACCATAACATGGTTTGGCGGATATGAAAGAGATGGTATTGGATACGACCTCAGAGGAATAACAATTGGATCAGAGGGAACATTAGCTATAGTCACAAAAATAGTGGTTCGTTTGCTTAGACTACCAGAGTATGTGAAGACCATGTTGATGTCTTTTGAAACAGTTGAAGATGCCAGCGCAGCCGTTACAGGAATAATCGGGGCAGGTATGGTACCTGCAGCAATAGAAATGATGGATCATTTCTGTATCAAAGCTGCTGAGGAAGCTGTTGGAGCAGGCTACCCTGAAGGCGCAGGGGCAGTGTTGCTCGTAGAACTCGATGGATTATTGGAATCTGTTGAGGAGGAATCGGAGGAGATAGAAGCTATATGCAGGGAATTTGGTCCTTTGGAAATCAAGGTCGCTACTGATTCTAATGAGAGGGAAAAATTATGGTCTGGGAGAAAAGGGGTTTTGGGTGCTCTGGGCAGATTGGCGCCAAATTATTATTTGGTAGATGGCACGATACCCAGGACCAAGTTAGTAGATGTGTTGAAGCAAATAAATGATCTTTCCGAAAAATCTGGGTACCCTATAGCTAATTTGTTACATGCTGGAGATGGAAATCTTCATCCTTCAATACTTTTTGATGAGAGAAAGCCGGGGGACGTAGAAAATATCCTTGCTTTGGGTGCTGAAATACTTAGGATTTGTGTTGATGCAGGTGGGGTGCTGTCGGGGGAACATGGTATTGGCTTAGAAAAACAGGAACAAATGCCTATGATGTTCACAGATGAGGACATGGCTACAATGTCCTTGTTGAAGATTGCATTCAACACAAGCGATCTTTTTAATCCCGGTAAGATTTTTCCTACAGGGGCTGGTTGTGGTGACATTTCGCAAGCTAAGGCAATTGCGAAAGTTGGTCCTGGTGCCTATATATAAGCATAAGCGTGGATAGTTAACTTTAGTTGGAAAAAATGATAACAAAACATCTTATTGATGGCTGCAATCCTTCAAAAGGTTCGTTTTACCCCAACGATGTTTTAGAGCTTTCTGAGATATTGAGAGAGCATCACAATGAAGAGCCAGTCATGGTTCCAGTTGGTGGGGGAACTAGACTGCAAATAGGCGCATTAATGCCTCGTTATGATTACGCTTTAGACCTTTCAAAGATGAATGAAATAGTAACTCATAACGCTGAAGATCTTACCTGTATCGTTCAGTCCGGTATAACTTTGGAACGTTTACAAAATGTTTTGAAGGAACGAGGGCAATTCCTAGCTATAGACACTCCGTTGCCGAGAACTGCGACGGTGGGGGGGACACTGGCTTCAAATGCTCCTGGTTATCTTAGATGGCAACTCGCCCATATGAGAGACGTTGTCATTGGAATGCAGGTAGTGCTGCCTTCAGGCACGATTACGAAAAGTGGAGGGCCTGTTGTAAAAAATGTGTCAGGATACGATATGGCCAGACTACACATTGGAGGATACGGGACCTTAGGGGTTATATCGGAGGTTTCCTTCAAACTCACTCCCCTGCCTCGCAGAGAAGGAACTGTGCTTGTCGGATGTCAATCAATGAATGAAATAAACAACTTTTCTGAAAGAATTTATGATAGCTATGCGATGCCACTAACTCTAGCGGGTATCAATTCTTCCATGGCTAAAAACTTGGGTGTTGATTTACGGGGATCGAAATATTTGGGAATTGTTAGGTTAGGTGGAAGAGAAAAGGCTTATGAGCGTCAGATTGGGATAACAAAGGAAATATACGACATTCTTGGGTTGTCATTTTTTGAAGTAATCGAAGGCGATAAGTGTAGTTTGTTGTGGGAAACCTTAAGAGACTTCACTGGTTATGACTTACCAAGTGCTGTTTCAGGGAGGATTTTTTCCACGCCAACGAGGTTGAATAATCTGGCTATAGAGTTAATAAAGTATTTTGAAGACATTGATGCTGAAGTGTCTATAGTTGTTCAACCTGGTTTCGGTACAATGGAGTTCCACCTCAAACAGCGTAATGATTTACTCGAGAAAGAATCTTTTGGGATGATGGATGAAATAAACATGATTGTGAGAAATAATGCCTCTAACATTAACTATGAAAACTTGCCACCTAATTTAAAACGGGAATTTAATATGTGGGGTCATGTTAATCATGGGTCACAGGTAATTATGACTTCCTTAAGGGATACCTATGATCCAACGAAGATTCTAAACAGAGGAAGATATATAGCAGATATGGGTATAAGTTAGTTCATTATGGCTGAAGTTGGATTCTCACCGACCAACAATTCTTCTTGGTTAGAAGAAGAATCACTTTATAAATGTGTGCATTGTGGTTTTTGTCTTCAGGCCTGCCCTACCTATTTGGCTACAGGGTTGGAAACAGAATCTCCAAGAGGTCGTATTGCTTTAATGAAGGCGGTTAACGAAGGGCGACTAGATGTATCTGACGGAGTTATTGGCCATTGGGATCTTTGCATTCAATGTAGAGCTTGTGAAGATGTATGCCCTTCTGGAGT
>CAZUHE010000035.1:2715-5355 GCA_964620395.1 uncultured Dehalococcoidia bacterium | reverse complement strand
GCTGCTGTTCGTGTACTGAATCACAATGGAACGGATGTAGAGGTTACAAAATCACAGGTTTGTTGCGGAGCTATCAATTCCCACGTTGGTGATATTGAGACCGCACGTGAATTAGCTAGAAAGAATATTGATGCCTTTTCTTGTGACATAGATTCAGATCCTATCATTGCGGCATCAGCCGGTTGTGGTGCGAGGATGAAAGAGTATAAGGATCTGCTGAAGCACGATCCTCTTTATTCTGAAAAAGCTATTTCCTTTAGCGGCCGAGTTTTAGATATAAATGAATATCTAAAGCAAATTAAGGTGAAATCGGGCACTATAGCAAAAAAGCGAGTGGTTACATATCAAGATTCATGTCATCTCGCTAATGTGCAAAAAATAAGATCTGCTCCGAGGGAATTGTTGAACTCTATACCGGGGGTGGATTTTTGCGAACTTAAAGGTTCAAACATATGTTGCGGTGCAGGTGGCACTTATATGTTGACAGAACCAGATATGTCTAAAAGAGTCCTGGCAGATAAGGTTGGTTTAATTAAGGAATCTGGTGCAGATGTCGTGGCAACTGCTAACCCGGGTTGTTTTATGCAATTGGAAAACGGTATCAAAGAGGCTGGTTTAGATGTTGAGGTCATGTATGTAACAGATCTTCTTGACGCATCATATTCAGATAAATAGAAAAGGTAGGTGTTAAATGGAACTCGGGCTAACAGGAAAAGTGGCGATTGTAACTGGGGGTAGCGACGGTATAGGAAAAGCTGCGGCAATTTCCTTGTGCTCCGAAGGTGCAAAAGTGGCGATTGTCGGTAGATCACAAGACAAATTGGATTCCGCAGTTGTTGAGATACAAGGTTTAACTAGTGGTGAGGTTATTGGTATTTCGGCTGATGTGTCCATCGAATCCCAAGTGGTAAACATGGTAGAAAATGTCGTTTCTAAATTAGGGCGATTGGATATTTTGGTAAACAATGCTGGTACATCGTCTGCAACCACATTGGAGGAAATGACTGACAATGACTTAGAGGTCGATTTTGGCATCAAGATATACGGTGCTATTTACTGTGCAAGGGCAGCTCTTCCTTATCTAAAGGCATCAGGGCACGGGGTAATATTAAATACGACAACACCTGGTGGCAAAGCGTCCCCACCAGGAGCGCAACCTACTTCTCTGTCAAGGGCGGCTGGGATATCTCTTACAAAATCCTGGGCTGGGGAATTAGCAAAATACAATATTAGGGTTAATACGGTGTGTGTTGGCGTTCTAAAATCTGGTCAACATAGAACTAGATGGGAGGCAGCTAATGCAAAAGACCCAAGCTATACGCTAGAAGACCACTGGAAGGTAGTAGGTAAGGATGTTCCTATAGGACGTATAGGTGAAGCCCGTGAAGCAGGCGATTTGATATGCTTCTTGGCTTCGTCCCGCGCAAGCTATATTACAGGTACGGCTGTGAACGTGGATGGCGGTAAATCTCCCGTTGTGTAATTGCGCCTGGTATATCGGGCGTTAATTGCCTGTCTGACCACGATTTCTGATTGCGTGGTCGCATAATACAAGAGCAAACAT
This sequence comes from uncultured Dehalococcoidia bacterium, assembly GCA_964620395.1. Lineage (GTDB taxonomy): Bacteria > Chloroflexota > Dehalococcoidia > Lucifugimonadales > UBA826 > CAZUHE01. The sequence continues at coordinate 3,791 of CAZUHE010000035.1, read as the reverse complement.
AGCTTCTACTATGGGTACTGCTCTGGGCAAAACACACGGGTCATGTCGTCCCCTACCCTGTAGATCCACGTCATTGCCAAATATGTCAACTGTGTTTTGGGAGCTCATTATAGTGGCTGTAGGTTTGAAAGCGGCTGTTAAAACGATAGATTCTCCATTACTAATGCCGCCTTGAATTCCCCCGGAATTATTTGTCCTGGTTCTGACCGTTCCATGATCCATATAGAAGGGATCATTATGCTCAGATCCTGTGGAATAGGTGCCAGAGAAACCCGACCCTATCTCAAACCCTTTACAGGCTGGAAGAGATAACATTGCTTTTGCCAAGTCAGCATCCAATTTATCAAATACAGGTTCTCCTAGTCCGGCCGGTACATTCCTTGTGAAAGCTTCTACAGTTCCGCCCAAGGAATCCCCATTTTTCCTAGCCAGTTTTACAGCTTGTATCATGGCTTCAGCGGATTTTTGATCAGGACATCTGACGATGTTTGATTCAATGGATTGATGATCTATATCCGCATGTTTTATGCTGGAATCTATATCGGCAATTCTTTTTACGAAGGCCAAAATTTCTGTACCGTATTCGATTTTTAAAAATTTCTTGGCAACGGACCCAGCAGCGACTCTTCCTATAGTTTCTCTAGCTGATGCTCTGCCCCCGCCCTTCCAATTCCTTATTCCATATTTTGCTTGGTACGTGAAATCCGCATGGGAAGGACGATACACACTTTTCATATGTTCGTAGTCTTTACTTTTAGCATCCGTGTTCCATACTGATATTGAGATGGGAGTACCAAGCGTTAGGCCGTCAAAAACACCCGAGAGTATTTCTGCTTTATCTCCTTCCTTTCGTTGAGTTGATATTTCACTCTGTCCAGGTTTTCTGCGGTCAAGATCATTCTGTATTTCTTCCAGGTTTATAGGTATCCCTGGGGGGCATCCATCAATCACGACCCCGATAGCATCACCGTGGGATTCGCCCCAGGTTGTGATTTTGAAAGCATTACCAAAGCTGTTACTCATTTCACTCCGCTACCCTTTTTAAATGTTATAGATACATTATAAGGCCGGAAAGG
>CAZUHE010000035.1:0-2615 GCA_964620395.1 uncultured Dehalococcoidia bacterium | reverse complement strand
TTTAAATGAGTTTTTTACAGAGTAGGTGTTAAAATATTTTTTGGCAGAAGTTCTAGCAGTGTTATATAAAATGTAAAATAATCAATTTGTCTTGGGTTTACTGCTAGGCCCTTCTTACAGTGATATTACGGGTCCGGACTGAACACCTGCGGTGACCTTTTTATAAATGAGTGTATACCGTGGTTCGGACCCCTGTAAGATTGGTCTTGTAAGAATCGCGTTATGCATCGTCTTTGAGTTGTGACGCATATTTGACTAGATTGTTTTAGTCAATTGGAAGGGGATGTATTGAGGATTCCAAAAACTTTTGAGTCGATAACAAAGATTGACTTCCTTTTTCTTTTAATAGCCATCCTTATGCTGATGTCCGGTGTACAGATACAAATGTTGGCTAGCAGTTATTTGACTTATGATATTGAAAGCTCAGGTACAATCCTTGGTTTAGTAAATGCGGGATCGTCCATTCCAATTCTTTTGTTTTCTCTGTTTGGTGGTGCAATTGCGGATCAATTTAACAGGAAACGAATTATATTGGGGGGTCAACTTGTTTCCGGGTTCGTTGCCATTGTAGTTGCCATGCTCCTATTTATGGATATTCTTACCTGGCAACACCTATTGGTGGCCTCGTTAATGCAAGGTGTGGTATTTGCATTTCTATTTCCTGCCAAACAGGCCATAATACCCCAGATTGTGGGTAAAGATCTTTTGTCTAACGCTGTGGCATTAAACGCTTCTGTAATGAGTATGACTACCTTATTAGCCCCTGGAATTGCTGGGGTTCTTTATGGATTTATAGGTCCTGCAAAACTCTATGTGTTGATTTCCTTTCTTTGTTTCTCATCATCTATATTTACCCTTTTAATTAAAGGTGATATGAAAATTTCCCCTGGGAAGAGGGATAAAAAAGTTGGTATGGGCAAAAATAAAGGGTTTCAAGTTGTAATGGGAGAAATTGGGGAAGGATTGAACTTCGTTCTCAAAAATCAGCTGATATTTATTTTGTTGCTATTGGCTTTGGCAACCACACTCTTCGCGATGCCATTCAGGTTTTTATTGCCTATATTCATTAAGGACATATATCACCTTGGTCCTGATGCAATGGGACTACTAGTTTCACTGACTGGTCTTGGGGCCTTGATTGGTTCATTATGGGTAGCTTCCTTGCGAAAAGGTTATAGAGGCCAAGTGTTAATTGCGGGCACGCTTATTTCTGGGGTGGTTCTTCTATTGGTTGCTGCTATACCTTTTTACTATTTTGCCGTAGTTATGATGTTGTTTTTGGGATTGGGGGATTCCATAAGGAGGACCACAAATATGGCACTTTTAATGGAAGGTTGCGATGAAGAATACAGGGGCAGAATCATGAGCATATACATGTTGAATTTTGGGTTAATGCCTCTCGGAGTATTACCTGCAGGGTATGCGGCTGACCTCGTTGGGGGACAAATTTCCGTTGGTATATTCGCAATGTTGTTGGTTATATTTACGGCATGGGTCTACTTTTTCAGGCCGGTAGTCAAAGTTACTCCATAAAACCAAATGTTTATGTTAGATAACGTGCAGTCTCGTTAATGAAACTGTTAATCTATTGGTTAGCTTAAATTATTATTACGGAAGTTATTCATGAGACCAATACAAGATGTAGCCAATGAACTAGGCATTAATACAAATGAATACATACCTTTGGGTAAATACAAAGCAAAAATTCCCTTAGATCAGATAGGTACTACTGGAAAAACAGGGGACCTTGTTGTTGTTACAGGTATTACTCCAACTCCAGCTGGTGAAGGTAAAACGACCACTACTGTAGGTTTAGCCCAAGGTTTGGGCAGAATCGGTAAAAGTGTCGCGGCTACGCTACGTGAGCCTTCTTTAGGCCCCATATTTGGTATTAAAGGCGGAGGAACTGGTGGTGGTAAATCAATAGTTGAACCTGAGGACGAGGTCAATATTCACTTTACTGGGGATGCACATGCAGTTGGATCCGCCCATAATTTATTGGCGGCATTGACTGACAATGTTGCTCAACGTGGCCTCATCCCGGGTTTCTCCCCAGAGGATATTACCTTTAGAAGAGTTACTGATATCGAAGAAAGATCTTTGAGAAGTGTGATCACAGGCATTGGGGGTAATTCCAATGCACCTCTTCGGGAAAGTGGATTTGATATAGTAACAGCCTCCGAGATTATGGCCATTTTGGCGCTGTCTTCAGATTTAAATGATCTGAGGAGTAGGCTTGAGAAGGTTGTGGTTGGGTACAGTAATAGATCGAATCCAGTCACTGCTAGCGATGTCGGGGCAGTGGGATCCATGATGGCGCTTCTTAGGTATGCTATTCAACCTAATCTGGTCCAAACTACTGAAGGACAGCCTGTCTTAGTCCATACCGGACCATTTGGTAATATCGCTCACGGATGTTGTTCAGTGGTGGCTGACAAATTAGCGCTTTCATACGCTGATTATGTTTTGACGGAGGCGGGATTTGGTGCAGATTTGGGCTTCGAAAAATTTATGCATATCAAGGCAAGATACAATGATCTTGAACCCAGCGCGGTGGTTATAGTGGCATCAACCCGGGCCCTTAAATCCCATGGTGGTGTCTCTGCAAAGAAACT
>CAZUHE010000034.1:5327-11272 GCA_964620395.1 uncultured Dehalococcoidia bacterium | reverse complement strand
TTTCTGGAAAACGATATTAGTTTTTCGGAAATCCCAACGGTCATCAAATCAGTTTTGGATCAACACATTCCAACCGAACATCCTTCACCAAAAGAAATGTTGGAGGCCGCATATTGGGCTGAAAGGAAGGCGTTATGCTTATAGGAAATTCATATGCTTAGTATTCCAGCATGGTTACTTGTCGTACCTATTCTTGGCTTTTTGGTATTTGTTCATGAATTGGGTCATTTTCTTACTGCCAAAAAATTTGGAATTAAAGTGACTGAGTTTGGATTCGGATTCCCTCCACGGATCTATGGATATAAACACGGCGAAACCATTTATTCAATAAATTGGATCCCCATTGGTGGATTCGTAAAAATGGTTGGAGAGGAAGAGTCCACAGATCCTCGAAGTTTTGCCAGACAAAATGCAGCCAAAAGGGCAATCGTATTACTCGCAGGGCCAATAATGAATCTTGTAGTTCCAATAATAATATTTACCTCGATGTTGGCGTTACCACATAACACCGTTGTGGGTACTGTGGTGGTGAGTGGGGTCGCGCCCGGTTCTCCTGCGAATTCAGCTGGAATCAAAAGTGGTGACTCGATTGTATCCATAAATGATAACCGAGTTGAAAACCATTCCAGTTTGATACGAGAGATTCAAAAAAATCTTGGTCAACCAATCAAAGTAGTCATAAGAAAGGGCTCAAATGTGGGTAGCATAGGGTCCTCCCCAGAGTTCCAACACGTCGAAGAAATTAACTTGATCCCTCGAAAAAAACCACCAAGCCTCTTGGTGGTAGAGACCGTTGAAAACCCGGGTAACGAAGTAAGCATAAAAGAAGCAAGAGAATATAATAGCCAAGCAGAGTTGGGTCAAACCCTAACCCAAGGTGCCATAGGAGTGATGATTGGCACACAAAACCCTAAGGTTAAGGAAACTCGTCTCCCAATATGGGAAGCTTTACCTTCATCATTCAATAAAATAGTTGAGGTTTTATCACTTACGACAAAAGGGTTTACGAATTGGGCAACAGAAGGAGACAATCCCGGCTTAGCAGGGCCAATCGGTATAGCCCAAGTGACCGGAGAAGTTGCTGGAATGGGAATTGCCCCTCTTTTGGAATTAATGGCGTTGATAAGTATTAGTCTCGCGATTATAAATATACTTCCTATCCCAGCATTAGACGGAGGAAGACTGCTTTTCATAATCATTGAACAAATTAGAGGTGGTAAACGAGTTTCTTCTAAAGCCGAGAGCCTGGTCCACATGAGTGGATTCATAATATTGATTGGTGGGATAATTCTTATGAGCTATTTTGACATAATACGCTTGATATCAGGCAACAAATTTTTGCAATAGCAATAAGCAGTATTTTTATGAAAAGAAGAGTCAGTCACAAAATAAATATTGGAACTGTGCCTGTAGGCGGGGACGCCTCCATATCCGTTCAATCTATGACGAAAACAGATACCCGAGACGTGAAGCAAACCTTGTCGCAAATAAGTGAACTTTCAGAAGCGGGCTGTGACATAGTAAGGTGTGCAGTACCCGACATGGAGGCTGCACAAGCTCTTAAATACATAAAACATTCAAGCAAGATACCAATTGTCGCCGACATTCATTTCCATCACCAATTAGCCCTGGAGGCTCTGCGAAGTGGTGTGGACTGCCTACGGCTAAACCCAGGCAACATAAGGGACCGAAAACAAGTCGAAATCATTGTAAAAGAAGCCCGTGAAAGGCAAGTACCAATACGTATTGGGGTCAATTTCGGAAGCCTCCCTCCAGTCGGCGGAATAGGTAAGACCAAGGGATTATCAAGACATAAGGATGGAGTAGAAAAACTGCAAAAAGGATCTCCTGATCAAGTTGAATATTCGGTTGTTGATCATATGGTGGAAACTGGACTTTGGGAGATAAGTATTCTAGAAGACTTAGATTTCGATTTGATAAAAATATCCCTCAAGGCTTTCGATATAGACACAACTGTGGAATCTTACCGGAGAATATCTACATTGATCCCCTACCCTCTGCACTTGGGCGTCACGGAAGCAGGAACATTAAAATCGGGCAGCATAAGAAGTGCAATTGGAATAGGAACATTATTGTACGAAGGGATTGGGGACACGATAAGGGTCAGTTTAAGTGATGACCCCGTGAAAGAAATTGAAACCGGAGTTGAAATACTAAAGTCACTTAATTTGAGGGATGAGGGTGCGACACTAGTCGCCTGTCCCAGCTGTGGAAGAGCGGACGTCGATATTAGAAAATTGGCAAATGATGTAGAAGAACTCCTAAAAAATACAAAGAGTAAAGTGAAAATAGCCGTCATGGGATGTGAGGTTAACGGACCCGGAGAAGCGAAAGACGCTGATGTGGGTATAGCAGCAGGCGTAGGGAAAGCCATATTATTTAGAAAGGGCGAAAAATCTAGAGTAGTGTCAGAAGAAAACATGCTTGATGCCTTGAAAGAGGAAATAGCAATGATCGAATCAAAGTCGATAAAATGACCATCAATACGTAAAAGACCAACAATATTATGAAAATGTCTAGGATGTTCCATAGAACCTTCAGGGATATACCCGCTGAAGCACAACTAATAAGCCATAAGTTACTATTACAAGCTGGTTTGATCAATCAGGTTGCGGCTGGGATTTACAGTTACATGCCACTGGCATGGAGGTCCCTGAAAAAAATAGAAGCCATTGTCCGTGAAGAGATGGACAAAGCAGGTGCCCAAGAAATTAAATTAGGGATTTTACAACCTAAGGATCTGTGGGAAAAAAGCGGTAGGGATTCTACATATGGCCCGGATATGATGAGGCTTACGGACCGTCGCAATAGAGATTTAGTACTACCACCAACAAACGAAGAACTAATTACCCACACAATAAAATCCACTACTCAAAGCTATAGGGATCTGCCGGTAACACTTTACCAAATACAAACGAAGTTTAGAGATGAACCTAGACCTAGGGGAGGCCTCATAAGAGTCCGTGAATTCGATATGATGGACGCATACAGCTTTGATCGCGATGAGAGTGGGCTGGAAGAAAGTTACACTGCAATGGTGTCAGCCTATCAAAATGCATTCTCTCGTTGCGGTATTGAAACCGTTATTGCAGAAGCAGATAGCGGGGCCATTGGAGGAAAGGATTCCAAGGAATTCGTTCTAATCACTAATGCTGGTGAAGACACTGTGGTGATGTGCGAGTCATGCAATTATGTGGCAAATGATGAAAAGGCCGAATTCAAAGTGCCAGGCCGCAGCGAAGATCTCTTAAAAATGGAAGAGGTCCACACTCCAGGTCAAAAAAGTATTAAAGAGGTATCAGATTATCTAAATATCGAAACGTCACGGACCATAAAAACTTTATTTTACATATCAGATGGAAAAATCATTTGTGTTGGTATACGAGGTGACCTTGACATCAATGAAACTAAACTAAAAAACAAACTGGGGGCCCAGGAAATGAGATTAGCCTCCCCAGAAGAAGTCACCCAATCTAAAAATATAATGGGTTTCGCGTCGCCCGTAGGCACAACGGGTATGAAAATCATTGTTGACAATTCCTTAATTGAGGGCAATAACTTTGTATCTGGCGCAAACAAAAATGATTACCATCTCACCAACGTAAACTATTCTCGTGATTACAAAGCCGATATTGTAGGGGATATAGGTCTAGCTAAATCAGGGTATGCATGCAAAAAATGCGATGGGAATCTCATTACCAAAAGAGGAATAGAAATTGGACATGTATTCAAACTAGGTACGAGTTATTCTAAACCTTTAGAAGCAACTTACCGGGACGAAAATGGCACTTCGAAGGATATCGTCATGGGATGTTACGGTATCGGAATAGGAAGGATTTTGGCAGGTGCAATAGAACAAAAAGCGGATGATCAGGGAATAATATTCCCAAAGAATATAGCCCCTTACGAATTATTAATTACTGTGTTGAACGGATCGGACGAGAACATAGTTAATATCGCGTACGAACTTTACGAGGATATGAAATCTCATGGTATCGATGTGTTAATCGATGATAGAGATGAATCTCCTGGGGTTAAATTTAATGATGCTGACCTATTAGGTATTCCCATCAGATTGGTGGTGAGTGCTAGGAATTTAGCAAAAAAGGAACTGGAAGTTAAGGTAAGAAGTCAGCCTGAAAGCGTTATGATCAAACTTGAAAAAGCCCAAGTTGACATCGCCAATTTATTACAGAGCATTGATTGAATACTCAACACATATCGAAAAACATTCCTTTTATAAGATGTGTTGGTATGGGATAACAAATAGAACCGACAAATTATAAATTTAACCTTGAAAGGAGAACAAATGGTGTTACCTCAAAGGATGAAATTTGGAGTCTTTATGGCACCATTCCATTGGTTAGGAGATAACCCAACCTTAGCATTGGAAAGGGATTTGGAAACTATCCAGTGGCTGGATCATCTAGGTTTTGATGAAGCTTGGATAGGTGAACACCATAGTGCCGGTTGGGAAACGATCTCTTCACCCGAAGTATTCATGGGAGTAGCTGCCGAACGTACTAAGAATATAAAACTGGGAACAGGCGTAGCGAGTCTACCTTATCACCATCCTTTGATGTTAACTAATAGAATGATACTTCTAGATCACCTAACGAAAGGGCGTGTGATGTTAGGTGTAGGACCAGGGGCATTAGTATCGGACGCATATTCATTGGGAATAGATCCCAACATGCAACGTCCACGCATGGATGAGGCTATAGGAATTATAAAAGAACTACTTACCACCAAAACCCCAATTACCTACGAATCAGATTGGTTTACATTAAAGGAAGCCCTGCCACATTTACAGCCGTACACACAGCCTCATTTCCCCATATCTGTTGCAGCGGCACAGTCTCCATCAGGAATGATAGCTGCAGGAAAACATGGATTAGGAGTCCTCTCAGTGAGCGTCGTAAGAGGAGGGAGTATTTCATCAAACCTCGCTGAATTTTGGTCTATTGCAGAAGAAACCGCACAGGAATACAACCAAACAGTAGATAGAAATGAGTGGCGACTAGTTTTACATGTCCATCTAGCAGACACTAAGAAAGAAGCTTTGGAACAAGTTCGGGAAAAATCTGCCATATATCAATGGGACTATTTCCACCAGACAATGGGAATTCCCTTTGATTACACTGGGCCTAAAGACAAAATAGTAGACCATATGGTGAACAACGGTGCTTGGTGTGTTGGCACCCCTGATGACCTAGTAGCGAAAATAAAGGAACTAGACGAGCAGAGTGGTGGATTTGGAGGATTTATGGTGCAGTCCACCGAATGGGGAACTAGAGAACAAGTACGACACAGTTATGAGCTATTGGCAAGATATGTCATGCCTCAATTTCAAGGAACCCTACATAATTTGGGAGTATCACAAAAGTGGTCCCAAGACCACAGGGAAGACCTAAAGTCTTTGAAAGACGCATCGATACAAAAGGCAGTTGGAGATTATCATAAACGTACATAAGCTAACAATAAACAATTTAACTGGGAGTACAAAAAATGACCAAAATGAGTGGAGGGGAAGCACTAGCTAAATCCCTGTATAGAGAAGGCGTACGAGTCATATTTGGCCTTCCAGGCGTACAACTTTACCATTTGATCGACGGCTTATCGAAAGAACCCGGTATACGATTTATAACCACGCGCCACGAGCAAGCGACGACATACATGGCAGATGGGTATGCACGAGCCGGCGGAGGTGTAGGAACAGCCCTTGTAGTACCCGGGCCAGGACTTCAGAACGCCAGTGCCGGAATAGGAACCGCCTATTCCGCATCCTCGCCGGTCCTTGTCGTAGCAGGCCAAATAGAACGCGACCTGATAGGCGTAGAACGAGGAATGCTTCACGAAATCAAAGGACAAATAGATACCATAAAGCCTATTACTAAACATCAACAACTCATACTAGATCCAAC
>CAZUHE010000034.1:0-5227 GCA_964620395.1 uncultured Dehalococcoidia bacterium | reverse complement strand
AGATATGAAGTCTATGAACCAAGAACCTACATAACATCATCCTATTACGGTAACCTCGGATACGCGTATCCAACAGCGTTGGGTGCGAAAGTGGCAAAACCAGACAAAAGTGTAGTTGCTGTGTCTGGCGATGGTGGTTTCATGTTCAACGTGCAGGAGTTAGCCACAGCGGTCCAACACGATATAAACGTAGTGGTCGTAGTGTTCAATGACAATGCATTTGGAAACGTTATGAGAGACCAAATAAACACCTTTGATGGTAGGGATTACGGTGCAAAACTCACAAACCCCGATTTTATGAAACTATCTGATTCCTTCGGAGTAAGGGGTATTCGAATAGACGATGGTGATCCCAAAAAACTTAACACTCACCTGAAAGAAGCCTTGGCAATTGAATCACCATCACTTATTGAGGTACCTGTCGGTCCAATGCCAAATCCGTTTCGTCACTACTAAGCGCCCCTCTAATCAAGTGCATTAACGGATCTAAACCAATGTAAATGGGATTTCCAATTCGTTGCATATATCCTGAAACCAATCTACTACCTCTGTATGAAGAGGAATACCATTAATTTTTCGGTCATCGTGATCCTCTTGCTCAGGCTGACCTGGATACATAACCCTTTCATGGCCTGGGGCAGGGTTGATCGTAGTTAGAAAGTCAATCCATTCATCCATCATATTTTTAAAATGCCCAATATCGGTAAAAGCCTCAATACTGTATGCAGCGACAAAATGTCCAAAATTTGGCCTTCCAGGGTTTGCACCGTAACCACCACCTGACAAAATACCTCCTAGAATATCTACCATACACATTAATCCATAACCTTTATGCGAACCCAATTCTCTTGTTCCTCCTAGCGGCAAGAGATACGAAGAATCAGAACCTTCATATCCCGGAACAGGTGGTTCAACTTCACGCATAATAGGTGTTCCTTCACTGTCAGATACCCATCCTCCAAGCAAGTTAGTCTGGTTCCTTCTAGCAAGACCCAACTTATTACCAGCAACAGCACTCATAGCGGCATCAAATACAAACGGGGGTTTATTCCCGGCGGGGGCAGCAAAAGCAATGGGATTTGTACCAAGAGCTGGTTCAGACCCAAATGTTGGTAGTACGGAAGGGGGGCATGAAGTTACACACATACCTATCATATTATGGTCCACCGCTTTAAGCGCATGATAAGATGCCATACCAAGATGTCTTGAATTGTGTATGGTTACCACCCCCATACCTACATCTTTAGCCTTCGATATAGCAATATCCATCGCTTTGGGAGTAACTATAACTCCTAACCCTCTATCTCCATCAATATTGGCGGTAGATGGAGTTTCCCTTGTGATTTTCCAATTGGGTTGTGAATTCAATTCACCCGAGTTGTATCCAGCCACATAGGATCTAAGCATATTAGATACCCCATGAGTCTCGACACCTCTCAAATCGGCTGTAATAAGAACATCAGCCGCCAGCACACAATCAGCCTCAGGTACCCCCATTTTTAATAATACTAAAACAACAGTTTCCCTCAGGGAATCTTCTTTAACTCGGATTTCATTTTCCGGCATAACTTTGAATTGTTCTAACAAGATACTTCCTTTTATTAATATGATTTGGCATTCAGTGACAACAAAAACTAGTTAGGGTACCCTTACTTAGGAAGTTTGGGTAGACTTACCATGTTAATTTGAAAATCTCAGTAACCCATTTTTAGACTCTGTAAAAAATATATAACATGCTAAACAACATCAAAAGTGTAACTCATTCGCTTGAAAAAAATACTACATTCTCATTGAAAGTAATATCACTTTTGCTTGCCGCTTTCGCAGTAACCCCTTTATTCATATTGTTATATCAAGCAACAACAACTAGCTCAGAAAACTGGGCATGGATATCAAGATGGAATACTTTAATAATAATTAGCAGATCAGTAATGCTCGCGATTTCGGTGGCGTTATTATCATGTTTTATCGCAGTACCATTAGCCTGGCTGACAACGAGAACGGACCTACCTCTTAGAAAGATGTGGCAAATATTAACAGTTTTACCTCTGGTTATACCAAGCTACATAGGAGCTTATTTGTTCATTTCTGCAATTGGGCCGAAAGGATTAATATTCCATCGATTAGATCAAATTATGGACATCCAATATTTCCCTAACTTATACGGATTCGACGGATGCCTTATAATCCTGTCACTACTTAACTATCCTTATGTACTTCTAACCGTGAGAGGGGCTATTAACGAACTGGACCCCTCTTTAGAAGACGCTGCCCACACGTTAGGATTCAGCAAAATAAAGACCTTTACGGGAATAACATTACCGTTGATAAAACCCGCAATAATATCGGGCGCCATACTCGTAGCGCTATACACTTTAAGCGATTTCGGTGCAGTTTCGATACTAAGATACAAAACTTTTACTTGGTCAATATATAACCAATACAACGCGTCTTTTAATCAAGGTACAGCTGCTATGCTATCTTCACTTTTATTTTTGGTAGCAAGTGCATTTCTATTTACTGAAGTTATACTCAAAGGAAAAGGTGATTATTTCAGAACATCAACTGGCTCAGCCAGAAGACAAAAAGTTACTGAATTAGGTAATTGGAGAATACCTAGTTTTCTATTTTGCGCATTAATTGTTTTATGCTCTCTGCTCATACCAGTAACGATATTAATATACTGGTTAATCAGGGTATCCGATACTGTTGTTCCCTTTGGGCAACTAATTGATTCCACATTCAATTCCGTATTATTGTCGTCATCCACAGCCATCGCAATCACAATACTAGTAATACCGGTTGGGATATTAATAACAAGTCACCGAAGCATAATGAGCACATGGTTAGAAAGGACTTATTTCACAAGCTATGCCTTGCCGAGTATTGCTGTGTCACTAGCATTGGTAGTGGTGGGCATTAAACTCGGCAAACCTATTTATCAATCACATTTCATACTAATCACTGGCTTAATTGTTTTATTTCTCCCCACGGGATTGAGTCCAATTAAAATCGCTCTCCTACAAGTCAATCCGTTGATACAAGAATCAGCTTTAACTTTAGGTCGTGGCTATATTCACACGACTTTATCCGTAACATTACCACTGATAAAACGTGGCCTAGGAATGTCTTTTGCCATAGTATTTTTGGTAACAATGAAAGAGTTACCCGCAATAATGATCCTTTCTCCACTGGACTTTAATACACTTACAATGTCGATATGGTCTTATTCAACTGAAGCCTTCTTTGCTCAAGCCTCAATACCTGCCTTAATGTTGATTTTAATATCAACAGCCCCTTTAGCAATAATAATGGGGTTTTCATCAGAAAATTTACAGGGCATCAATTACAGGACATCAGACTATGACTAACATCATGACTTGTACCAATCTAAAAAAGTCATTCGAAAATGGGTACGTGGCAATAAATGACTTAAGTCTAACTTTGCGCGAGGGAGAAATACTTTCCATACTTGGCCCCAGCGGCTGCGGTAAAACAACATTGTTGAGATTGATAGCCGGCCTAGAAATCCCCAATACAGGATCGATAGTACTTAATGGGGAAACATTATTTGACAATAAGCACAACGTACCAAGCCATAAAAGGGGGTTGGGAATGGTATTTCAGGAATACGCCCTTTTCCCACATTTGACTGTAAGCAAAAACATACTGTTTGGTATTTCTCAAATGTCTGAGAAAGAAAAAACAGAGCGTTTAGCGTATGTAAGTGACATTACGAAAATTAACGAACTTGCGGAAAGGTATCCCTCAGAATTGTCAGGGGGGCAGCAACAAAGAGTCGCCCTTGCAAGAACGTTGGCCAGAAATCCAACTCTATTGTTAATGGACGAACCATTTTCTAATCTTGATTCCTCGTTGAGGGCAAGCATGCGTATTGAAGTGAAAGATATTCTAAAACAAAGTGGTACCTCAACTGTATTCGTCACTCATGACAAAGAGGAAGCCTTTTCAATTTCCGATAGAGTCGGGATCATGGCCGAAGGCAAATTGGAACAAATAGATCCTCCGGATAAATTATATTTTTGGCCCGAATCAAGAAAAATAGCTATCTTAAGCGGAGCCTGTGACTTCATCACTGGCAAAATAAACGGCAATTCAGTAAGCACCGCTCTAGGGCAATTGCCTCTGAGGTTAGCCGAAGTATTTGAAAATGGAACCTCCGTCGAAGTTGCAATTCGACCAAACGATTTTAATATGACTCCTGATAGAACTGGCAATGGGGTAGTAATTGACAAACAATTTATGGGAGACGACACAATATTTAGCGTAAAAACAAACAACAACGACATCATCCACTGCAAACATAAGACACACACAACTTTATTTAAAGGAATTAAAGTAACCGTGTCGCCGAGCCCCTATATAACTTTTAACGTCTTCGAACAATAATGGCTTTTATAACTCAATCAGTCATTTAAGTTTTCAAGCCCCATATTCTGCCTAGCAGTTAAAGCGCGGACTTCAACATTTTTCCCAAGATCCATAAAGACTTAGGGCCCAAAGAATTTAGCAAACTCAGAATGTCCGGATTTTGGATAGTTTTACTAATCATGGAACCATGCCAATCAAAAGAAAATCCATCACCACTCAGTAGATATGACTGAATCTCGGTGGAAGAAAATTTTTTCAGAAGCATCCCTAAAGCATTATCATCCAACGACTCATACAATAATCTTGCGTAATATCCTACATTTAATTCTTGACCGAATTTCTTTCCCCAAAGGGTTTCGTAATTGGCCATAGTTTTATAGTCAAAATTTCCTTCAGCAGATAATATGGTTTCAGCAGCAAGCAACCCAGAAAGAATCGCATAATAAATGCCCCCACCTGTGGTAGGTTTAGCAAATCCAGCCGCGTCACCAACAACGAGAGTTCTATGAGCAAATGTTTTTTTCAACGGTCTTACTGGAATCCCCCAATAACGCACAGGAGATTCATAACTGCAAACAACATTTTTACTTCTCAAATGGTCAAGAAAAACCGTAAAAACATCTTTCTCCATCTTCTTAAACACCGCCCCCAAAAGTGCCTCATTATTCACAGTGGGAACTAGCCATCCAAACGAACCAGGTATGTAGGAACTCCCTGTAAAAAGGTAGGTGTGGTCAACCCTAGGGGCTTGAGAATTAACCTGTGCTCCCACCAAATAATCTCCTGTTTTATGTTTCTCCAACCCAGCCATAGGGATAAGATTACTACCAAAACC
>CAZUHE010000033.1:10144-11507 GCA_964620395.1 uncultured Dehalococcoidia bacterium | reverse complement strand
CAAAGGTAATACAAGTTTCTTCTGGTGGATATCAACATACTTGTGCGCTTCTTGAAAATCATTCTGTGAAGTGTTGGGGTGATAATACACACGGACAATTGGGGCAAGGTCATAAACGTGATCTAGGAGATGATCCCAATGAAATGGGAGACAACTTGCCTGATGTCGCTCTCGGTGAGGGTGGTTTTGCAGTGGGAATATCATCTGGCTATCACTTGAGTTGTGCCAATTTCGATTCAGGCAATATCAAATGCTGGGGAGATAACTACTGGGGACAGTTGGGTTTGGGTCACTATGAAACAGTTGGGGGTTTGAGCGGTCAAATGGGGGATTATTTACCTTACGTCAATGTAGATAATGAAAGAGGGGTGATGAAAACTGCTATTGGCGGATATCGTCACATATGCGTTCTACTTGATGACGGTAACATCAAATGCTGGGGAGATAACTGGGCCGGGCAACTCGGACTTGGGCACAGAGAGTCAATAGGATTTAAAGACGATCAAATGGGCTCCAATTTGAAAGATGTAAATGTGGCAGGCATTGTGGATAAAATTTCAAATGACAGCAAGTACGATAACAAAGGCGTAATTGCATTAGGCTCAGTATTTGTATTGGTTTCGTTACTTCTGATCTTATCTAGCTGTAATCTTGATCGCCCGATCAAGATTACAGCTAGATTATGGAAACGCTAATTAATCTGTTGCCTAAGCATGGGGTCGAGTTTGTCTCTTAACCAGTCCCCGATGAAGTTCAAGGATAGTACTGTACATGCTATGCCTAATCCCGGGATAACAGCGATCCACCAGGATGAATCGATATATTCTCTTCCTTGTGCCACCATGCTTCCCCATGCTGGGTTGGGTGGGGGTATTCCTACTCCAAGGAAGCTTAGGGTTGATTCTGCAAGGATTATTCCACCCGTTCCCAGCGTAGCAACCACGATCGTTGTGTTTATGATGCCGGGTATTAGATGTTTTATTATTATGCGAGTTGGTGATGCTCCGGCCACTCTTGCCAAGGCAACGTAATCCATTTCTCGTATACGGAGAATTTCTCCTCTAATCTGACGTGCGAAGCCACCCCACGAGAAAAGAGATATTATTACCAATAAGGTTAGGAAACTTGATCCAAATATGCTAACTACTACCAATGCAGCTAGTATAAATGGTAGTGCGTTAGCCAAATCGACAAATCGCATAATTATTTCATCTATATGGCCCCCGTAGTATCCTGCTAGACATCCGAAAAGAAGTCCTAACCCAAGGCCCGTGATCATTGTCGCGGTAGCGAAGGTTAAGGAGACTCTGGCTCCGTGCATAATACGGGTAAGGACATCTCTACCTTGTTGATCCGTTCCAAA
>CAZUHE010000033.1:4920-10044 GCA_964620395.1 uncultured Dehalococcoidia bacterium | reverse complement strand
AGGAGATCAACTATAAAGGCGAATAACACATAGATCACTGCAAATACCAAGGCAGTTGCTAACAAAACAGGATAATCATTTTGATACAAAGCATTGATCACTAGCACGCCTATTCCTGGCCATGCGAAAATGGTCTCTGTAACAACCGACCCATTAGCAAAACCGGCCAACATCAATCCGGAATATGTCAGTGGTGGAATCAAGGCGTTTCGGAACCCATGTCTCCATATGATCGACGTACTGCTCGCACCTTTTGCTCGTGCAAACTTTATAAATTCTGAATCTAGTACGTCTAATAGGGCAGATCTTGTGAGCCTTAATAAGCCAGCTGAAGCTAGCCAGCCTAGGCAAACCGATGGCATGATCCAGTGCGAAAAGCCACCGGGCCCCGCCGTAGGGAGCCAACCTAGTTTCACTGAGAACACTATTATAAATACGATTGCGAGCCAAAATGATGGGACTGATTGCCCAAGGATTGCGAACCCTCTTCCAAAATAATCCAGTAGGGTACCTTTTTTAACAGCGGATAACATTCCTAATGGGATACCAAATAACAAAGCAAATCCAAACCCACCAGCAGTCATTTGGAGGGTGAGAGGGATTCGTTCGATAACCATATCCCGTACATTGGCCCCATTTACAATGGATTCACCCCAATCCCCTTTCAGAGAATTTCCCAGCCAGTATAAGTATTGTACCGGTAGAGGTTTGTCGAGACCCATTTTCTCTCCCCAGGCATCCCATACGTCCGCACTTATATGTGAGTATTCACTAAGGTACAGGTATCGTGGATCTCCTGTCATGCGGGACAGTGTGAACACTATGATTGTTGCCATTATGATCGTGACTAAGGAATAGCCTATACGACGTACGATAAATTTAGTCATTCGTTCTCTTATTTACTAAAAATGGTAGTGAAACGGATGTGGTGGTGGGAGTACCACTTTACACAAGTTTCCTCTACATGTTAATTGTATGATACTGCAGGAAATTATACTTTTCTTGTTCATGCACTACAATCTTTGAAATAAAAGTGCATTTCACAAATTCGGCCGACCCCAACTTACGGTTGGAGCCGGCCAAACAAAGGACCTGTCCGGTCCCTTTCTTTACCCTCTATACAGCCGAGTTTATCTCAGTGCGACTGTATGGAGGTTGTTCATGTTAGCACCTGGGAGCAATGTCCACCTGCTTACAATCGTTGGGTTGTAATACAGAGGATTCGGAGACTTCACAGTTCCGAGTGCAACCTGGGTATCAAACATAAACTGCGCCATTTCTGTGTTTGCTGCTATTTGAGCCTTCTTGTTGGTTGGGTTAGATTCCACTATGTCATAGGCTGTAAAGAATTCTATAGCCTCAATTCCAGTGTTCCAGTCACCCTCACTCCAAGTAGACCACTCAGCGACTGCACCTCGTGGGAGGTTAAAGTCGTTAAGCTCATTTCCGCCTGAGTGTGCGTAGAGGTACTCAAGTTTTCTCTCTACAAGCTTAGGTCGGAAGGAAGTATATGCTGTAGCGTCTATCTTGACTTCTAAGCCAATGTTGGCCCACATAGTCAGCGCAGCTTCATATATTTCATAGTTCAAGCTGCTTCGGTCTGGAGGAAGGAAAATCGTAACTAAGAATCCATCTCCATATCCGGTAGCTTCTAACTCTTTGACCGCAGTGTCGGGGTCATAAGGTATAGTCCACTCGCTCTTGTACTCAGGTAATTCCGTGGAGAACCATGGAATGTACTCTGCACGACCTAATCCGAGCGTCACTTCTTCAGCAATCAACTTACGATCAATAGCCTGGGACATCGCCCACCTGACCCTTCGGGCCTTTTCGAATTGGGCAGCGTCGGAACGATCGCCAATCCAAGGATGGTCTGCGTCTGGCTTAAAGCCTGGTCGTGGTGTCACTGGCTCGTCTCTATCGTGATACTTGTCCTGCCAGTAGTTACCACCCATGTAAATGGCCTGGTTGACACCAGAACGGTTTTCAGCGTTAGGGATTATCCCATAACTCATCAAGTCATCCATGTAACTCAGGGAGACAGAGTCTATGATTCCAACCTCTCCCGTTTTTATCATGGCTACTCTTGTTGAAGCTTCGGGAACCTCTTTTACAACGAGCTTATCAAACGAGGCAGGTCCGTCCCAGTAATTCTGGAAGGAATTCGCTTCGATTGTGTTATCAGCAACGAATTTTGTGACCTCGAATGGGCCAGTACCTATGACATGGTCCTTAGCGGTGGTTTGGTGACTAGTTATGTTAGTCATGCCTAAGAAACCACAACCTGGGTTGGCGCTACAAAGCTTCATGGGGAACACGATATCGTCGCCGTCTACCTTCAATGGATTCAGGTAGTTGTGCAAATACCCCACAGATCCGTTTATGGAATCTGGATTCTCCAATCCTGCATGTCCGTAGCTGAACTTGATGTCTTCAGCTGTCAAGTCACCTAGCCCCTGATGGAATTTAACGCCCTTTCGGACTTTTCCGGTAAGTGTGGTCAGGTCACTCGACACTTCATAGGCTGTTAACAATCTAGGTATGTAGGTGAGATTCTGTTGTCTCTCTATGAGGCGCTCCTGGATACCAAAGAATGTGGAGATTGCTTCCACTCCACCGGTTTGGTCTCCTGGGAAGTTTGTAGGAGGTCCAACTTCAGCAGTAGCAACGGTCAAAGTACCGCCACGTCCCACTTCCTTGATAACCTCTTTCTCGATGACTCTCTCAGCACCCTCTACCTTAACTTCCTTAATAACCTCTACTTCCTTAATAACTTGTACCTCTACAGGTACCTCTTTCTCCACAATAACCTCTTTAATGGTCTCAACCTGTACCGGTACTTCTTTAACCACTTCAACAACTTCAGTTGAGCCGCAACCGAAAAGGAACACGGCACTCAGGGTGGTTAAAAGAGCCGCTACGGGCAACTTTCTAGAAAACCTCATATCAGTAATCTCCTCTTTAATGAATATCCTGACGACTTGTTAGATTATTTCCTTATTATATTTCCTGTTATGCATTTGATTTATTCAATACACAACATAGCTGGCACAAAAGATGCCAACGAGGTAAAAGGTTAAACCATTGTTTATGAAGTTTCAACATTTTTTAAGCGAAATAAATTAATTAGGAAGGATTAGAACGTGAAACGTTATCCAATAGGTATACTAGGTGCGTGCTTTGAAATAACCTGATGTGATAAGTGGTATTTGCTAGGCTAATAAAGATGTGTTTAAGGGAAACTTGCTTCGTATATTCGTATTTATCAAAATTGGGATATTATTATCGACATATTGAGGTTAAACAAAAGGTAGGGGTGGAGTAAATATGTATGACTACTAAGGATGAAGCTTTAATTGGGCATCTTTTGCGCCGAGCGGGGTTTGGGGCTGGCAAGATGGATATAGACAGGTTTGTGAAACTTGGATATGAACAAACGGTTGACTGGCTTTTGGATTTTAATGAAGAAGACGATGTGAATGATGCGTTAGTGCGACGCTACCATCCAGACAAGTCTGTTACGCATGACAATGCAGGGGCCGGGGGCTATTGGCTATACAGACTTGTCACTGCGAAAAATCCTTTAAGGGAAAAAATAGGTCTGTTTTGGCACACAATTTTTGCCACGGGATATTCTAAGGTGACCAATGGGAAACCATTAACAGATCAAGTGAAGATGTTTAGGGATCACGGTACAGAAAAACTGGATCGACTTTTACTTAAATTATCACAAGATCCAGCGATGATTATATGGCTGGATAATGTTGATAATCATAATGGAGCTATTAACGAAAATTACGGAAGAGAGTTACTCGAATTATTTTCTATGGGAGTTGGGAATTATACGGAGGAGGATATTAAGGAATGCTCCCGCGCATTTACAGGTTGGACGGTAGCCAATAGTGATTACATCAAACAGTTAGCCGTTAGGAATTCCATTTGGCCTTACGGGAAATTGGCGTGGCGTTATGAATTTGATCCCAACGACCACGACAGCGGTGCAAAGACATTTCTGGGTGAAACGGGGAATTTTAACGGGCAGGACATTATAGAGATAATCTGCAAACAGCAGGCTACAGCTAAATTTATCGCAAGACATTTGTATCATTTCTTTGTTTCTGATGAACCTCCAGTGCCACAATGGCCATATATACCACCACAGGACCCGGATGCAATCGAACAATTGGAGAAGGTCTATTTTGACAGTGGATATGATCTCCGGGAGGTGCTGCGAGCTTTGTTTCTCTCTGATTTTTTTATGTCTGAAGGGGCACATTTTAAGAAGATCAAAAGTCCGGCTGAATTAGTTGTTGGATTATTGAGATTGACTGAGGAATTTGATGGCCCGGTGTTTGAGTTTTCCGACAGGAACAGCCAGATCACATTTATGGGTCAACAGCTTATGAATCCCCCTTCCGTTGAAGGTTGGCATCAGGGTGTCGAATGGATAGAGACTGGGTCTTTAACTGAGCGTGTTAATTTCTCATCGCAAATCCTTGGGGATATTTCTAAACCTGGAATTCGTAAGGTTATAAATAAAGTTATACAGAATTGTGGTGAAAAATATTCTTCTACTGACTTTGTGGACTATTGCTTGATGGAGATAGGAGCCTTGGAAGCTTCTAAGCGAATTCGTGAAATCTTGGTTGATTTCGTACAAGATAGCGGATTGCAAGAAATCAATATGTCTGAAGACAGAGACCTTGCGGAACATAAAATAGCGGATCTGTTGAGAGTTTTAGGGTCGATGCCGGAATTTCAAAAGTGTTAATGGGTATAACTTAATGTTGGATTCATTGAACACAATAGAAGGTAGAATTTCATGAAAGATCACTCAGCGTCCGCTTCAGGGATTCTAGCGTATAGTCATACTATAGGCTTATGCGTTATGGAGGGCAGGGGCTTTATGTTTCCTGTAGACACCTTGATTTCTAACACAGGCCGCATGCACACAATCAGCAGAGCTTACAGTCCTGCTGATTCCCAAAAGAGAGTCACGCTGTACGACATAAACAGCGAATTCTACGGTATATATGGGCGATTTGGTGAAGGAATTGGGGAGTTTAAATGGCCCTCCGCGATCGCAGAAGACCAACAGGGAAATGTGTATATAACAGACGAGAC
>CAZUHE010000033.1:0-4820 GCA_964620395.1 uncultured Dehalococcoidia bacterium | reverse complement strand
CCGAATGGGAGCATATATGTCGCTGATTGGGGTAATCATCGTATTGTTAGGTATTCTGCTGATGGATCGATACTTGCCTGCTATGGTTCACACGGAAATGGTGACGGTCAATTCAAAAATCCGTCCAGTGTGGCAGTTGATACGGACGGGAACATTTATGTTGCAGACTGGGGTAACGAAAGAGTACAAATTTTGGACTCAACAGGAGACTTTATATGTTCATTGAGGGGGGAAGCGACTGTTTCTCAGTGGGGACAGGAATTTCTGGATGCTAATTATGAGGAAGCTGAACCCAGATCCCGCTCAAATTTAGAACCTGACATATCTTTGTTCAACGGAAACCCTCATGAAGAGTCGGCACACATAGAGAAATTTTTCTGGGGTCCCACTTCAGTGAAGCTTGATAACTCCGGCAGACTGTATGTTACAGAAAGTAATAGACATAGAATTCAAGTGTATTGTAAATTATGATGATGCTTAATACAGAGTGCCAGATCGTCATTACGGTTACATAATGGATGACGTTGTGTTGCGTCAGTTGATCCTTGATGAATTAGGCGAAGAAACTCAATTACGCAGTCTTGCTGGATTTAAGTTAGATTTTTCGGCCAATCCAGGATTTAGGAAAATTTTCTTTTCTGCCAGTTGTAAATGTGGGATAGCTTCTTTGTTGAGCGTGGAGATTTCAGAGTCGAAAACTGATGAAGAAATAGAGGATGCAATTCCATCATTAGTGGAAAGATTGCAAAGGCAGGAACGAAGTTTTTTCAACATGAAATGTGACATGCACAGTATGATGCAGAGAGGATCTTACGGTAATATGAAAGAAGAGTAGTTTTCATAACAAAGGTCAAGAGAGATTATGCCTAAAAAACCTAAAAAAGAGCTATCAGAAGAGCAAGCCCTTGAAAATACTGTAAAGTTTTCTGAACGCTACGTAGAACGAGGACCGTATGAATTTTTTCCTGAAAAGGAAGTTGTGGAAGAAGTTCAGAAAGGGTTAGCTGCTAATCATCGGCTTGAGGGATATCGATATTGTCCTTGAATGCCATTGAGTGGCGATCCAGTTGAGGATCGCAAGAAGATTTGTCCTTGTGAACGCCATCACGAGGACATTGAACGGGATGGCTTTTGTATATGAATGTTTTTCGTCAGCGAAGAGTTTCTTCGCAAGTATGAAACAGGAGAGGATTTCGCTCAAACTATAGATGAAGCTGTGCCGTTGGGAACGGAGCTTTTTGAAAACACTGCTGGTAAGAAAGAATTTAATAAACGTAGAAGAGAAGATAACGAGAAAAAATAGTCGTGATGGGTTAGAATGAGTATCTGATTTTAGATAGAGTTGGCAATTATATCTATAGGAGATGAAGATGAGTGAACCGATAAAGGTTTTCACATCTGTAGGTTGAGGTCCTTGCCATATGGTGAAAGTGTATCTTTCACGAAAAGGATTCGAATTTACAGAACATAATGTATCCACCGATAGAGAATCTTTGAAAGATTTAGTATCAATGGGATACAGAAGTACTCCTGTTACGGTTATTGGGGAAGAAAAAGTGGTTGGGTATAGTCCAGCCAAGCTTGATGATGCTTTGGAAGCAGCAGGTTTATCTTCATAATTTAGATTGACGAGTTGATCGACTCTTAAATACAATTTGTTAGCTTTCTGTAGATGGTTGCGCGGCCCCGTGGTGTAGCGGTTTAACATACGGCCCTGTCAAGGCTGAGATCGCCAGTTCGAATCTGGTCGGGGTCGCCATCACCACATAAAGTCCTATGATTTCTTAAGTGGCACATTCCTTTTTATTCAGTTTTGATCATATGTACGGTCTTCCGATATCAGGTCTTTAGTCCCTTTTGTGGTATATATAAGGGATCACAAGATTAAAATATTTTCATGGAGTACAAAATGGACGCCTTTCAACCTAATGTCATCCTAAAAGAAAAAGATTATCGTGTAGTGGGCACCAGGCCTGTGCGGCATGATGGTTATGACAAAGTCACGGGCCGGGCGGAATATAGTGCAGACTCTCATCCAACTGGGTATCTACATGGGAAAGTTTTAAGAAGTCCACATGCACATGCCAGAATAATATCTATTGACACTTCAAAAGCTTTGGCATACCCGGGAGTAAAATCAGTGACTACTTCAGCAGACTTACCTGAAGTTTCTGCTGAAATAGCGGATTTAGAAGAAGGTGCGGCTGTTAATTACGGATTTTACAGTAGGAATGTGCTGGCCAGAGAAAAGGCACTTTACCGTGGTCATGCTATTGCCGCTGTGGCAGCGACTAGTCAACATATTGCGGAAGAGGCTATTTCGCTTATTGAGGTTGAATATGATGTACTCGAACCTGTACTAACAGCGGAAGCGGCTCTTGCAGAAAACGCCCCCGTTTTGCATGATCGCCTGTTGACCCAGTCTTCAGCACTGTTCAGAGTTGGTGGTTGGGGGGATTCTGACGAGGTTAAGCCAAGTAATCTAGCAGTCAAAGTTGTATCGGAAGAAGGAGATGTGAAAACTGCCCTAGATAATTCGGATGCAGTGATAACTCGCACTTTTCATACCAAGCCAGTTCATCAGGGTTATATAGAACCTCAGGCTACAACTGCATTATGGAGTGAAGACGGCAAAATAACGGTGTGGTGCAGTACGCAGCAGCTCTTCGCATTCAGGGATCACATATCCGCAATTATGGATGTTCCCATTGGCGATGTAACAGTCATTCCCAAGGAAATAGGTGGTGGTTTTGGTGGTAAAGGACAGGGTGGAGTTTATCTGGAACCTGTTGCTGCAGTTTTGTCACGCAAGTCAGGTTTGCCCGTAAAAATAACAATGACTCGAGGCGAAGTATTTATGGGTACGGGACCTACCTCGGGCACCAAAATAGATATCACTATGGGTGCGAATCGTGATGGAAAACTGACAGGTGTTAAAGCAAAATTAGTATATGAAGGCGGTGCTTTTCCTGGATCTCCTGTTGCTGGTGGTAGTCGTACTATGTTGGGCCCTTACGTGATCCCTAATGCATACGTTGAAGGTTTGGATGTGGTTACCAATGTTCAAAAATCTTCAGCCTACAGGGCACCAGGATCTCCTGCGTCGGCATTTGCAGTAGAAACTGTTGTTGATGAATTAGCTGAAGCTCTTTCGATCGATCCTATAGAGTTTAGGATGCGGAATGCGGCCAGAGAAGGGACAAGGCAGCCAGCAAACGGACCAGTTTATCGCAAGATCGGGCTTGAAGAAACGTTGCAGGCAGCAAAAGTTCATGATCATATTTCTTCTCCACTGGAAGGTCTGAATAGAGGTAGAGGAATAGCTTCTGGGGCCTGGTTTAATGGAGGCGGACCTGCTAGTTCCGTGATAAGCGTCAATGCGGACGGGACTCTCAATTTGCTGGAAGGGTCACCCGATGTAGGAGGGAGTCGAGTAGCGATGGCCATGCAAGTGGCGGATATTTTGGGATTGGAAACGGCGGAAGTTAAGCCTGCTATTGGAACCACGGATTCTATTGGGTACAGCTCGGGTGCTGGAGGTAGTGGAGTGACGTTTAAAACTGGGATAGCATGCGTGGAAGCAGCTCTGGACATCAAGGATCAAATGATAAATCGGGCAGCGACGATATGGGAAGTGGAGCCATCAGAAGTGGAATACGTAGACGCCGTGATACGCCATGCCAGTGATCCCGAATTAAGTATCACTTTTTCTGATCTTGCCAGCATGTTAAATGGTACAGGAGGTCCCGTTGTTGGTCGCGCAACAGTAAATCCTGGTGGAGTAGGCAATGCGTTTGCAGTTCATGTTGTGGATGTGGAAGTTGACCCTGAAACAGGCAAAGTGGATGTTTTGAGATACACCTCCATACAAGATGTAGGCAAAGCGATTCATCCAAGCTATGTTGAAGGTCAGTTGCAAGGAGGTGCTGTCCAAGGCATCGGGTGGGCTCTTAATGAGGAATATGTGTTTGATGAAGATGGTGCGATGCTTAATCCGACCTTTTTAGATTATCGAATGCCGACTTCACTCGATGTTCCCATGGTAGATACCGTCCTTGTCGAGGTAGGTAATCCTGGGCATCCATTTGGACTTCGCGGAGTTGGAGAGGCTTGCTTAGTGCCCCCAATGGCAGCAATAGCGAACGCGATTTACGATGCTGTTGGGGTAAGATTGAGCGAACTTCCTATGTCTCCAGGCAAAGTTAGACATGCGATAGAGGCGAAATGATTTGAGATCATTGGGTTTAAATATGGATTTCGATTACGTCTTCGTCGACTAGCTGATGCTCTTTACCAACACGTTGGCCGTCAAATTTACTGGAATCACCCCATAAGACAGCATATTTGAGTCCCTTACTAAGATCTTTGTGGACTTGTGTTGCTGCCTCGGCGACGGTGCTACCTATTGGTAGCACGATAGGATTACTTTTTTCAAAATCCTGCATCCGTTCTCTTGGAGATTTTGTATAGACGCGCATTACCTTTAAACAATCAAATATCTCTTCTCCAAGATCATCAAGTCCCACCTCTTCCTCCGCTGACGCCATTATTACTGTGTATTTATCTCCATACGTCTGTTCCATAAGTTCGAATTGGTCCAGAGCACCAGGTATATCAGCCTTGTTACAGGCGATTATAGTAGGCTTACAGGTTAAGAAATCTTTGTTTGATTCATTAGTGGATTCTTTTCCGTTCAGTTCAAATCCCCATTCCGAGAGTTCCGAAAACATTTCTTCCGTTTGAGATTTTGGATCGTTTGTGAGATCAGTGGCAAAAACAAACACATCACTTGTTCTTAAAAGCCCGTACAAACGACTTTG
>CAZUHE010000032.1:0-11627 GCA_964620395.1 uncultured Dehalococcoidia bacterium | reverse complement strand
ATTCTTGGATATTTTCGAATCTTTCCTCAGATTTTTCATCTTCATGAAATATTTTTCGATATCCAGTTTCAGTGATTATCGTATCGATTAGTTCAACAATATTTTTGGTTTGTAGAAGTGATTTTATGTCCCAGATCAAATCCCTGAATGCGGATAGGGATTTGATAGCTCTAGGCCCTAGTTGTGTTTCAATGACTTTGTCTTCATATCCTGAATCAAGAATCGCATTTATAGATTGAAACATCGATATATTGTGTGTTCTTGAAATGTGGCTCAATTCTCCCAAGGTTCTTTGGCCTATTCCTCGTGGAGGGACATTGACTACTCTTGTGAAGCTGACGTCATCATTATGGTTCAATAATAACCTTAGGTATGCCGTCAAATCTTTGATTTCCCTGCGCTGGTAAAATTTGACACCCCCGATCAGTTGGTAGGGGATTCCATACCTTTGGCATCCCATCTCAAATGACCGAGATTGGGCGTTGACCCTGTACATGATGCAAATATCTGACAGAGCGAATGCCTTCGAATCTAATAATTTACCTATTTCCCGCAAAACTTTATCTGTCTCATTTTCTTCGTTAAATCCTTCTAGTACTGGAATTAGATTACCGTCGTGGTTTTTAGTCCAGAGGTCTTTTTCAACCCGGTCGGTATTTTTTGATATTAGTACCTTTGCCCCTTCTAAAATCGTTTTTGTGGAACGATAATTTTCTTCCAAAGTAATGGTTCGCGCGTCAGAAAAATCAGCATTGAAACTCAATATATTGCGGATATCCGCATTTCTCCATGAATATATCGATTGATCTGGATCTCCAACAACGCATAGGTTTCGGTGTTTAGACGTGATTTGCTTGGCGATAGCATACTGAGCGACATTTGTGTCTTGGAACTCATCAATCATTAAATGCAAGAATCTTTCCCGATAGTATTCCCCAACGTTGTGGTGATTGGTTAGTATGGCGTGTGTTTTTAACAATAGATCATCGAAATCTACCGCCTCACTTCTGTTTAGTATTTCTTCATATCTGAGGAAAACTCTGGAGACGATTTCTTGGTAATAGTCTGCCTTGGTTTCGTTGTATGACTCTGAATCTATAAGCAAACTTTTTGCGTTGGATATAGTTGCGAGTATTCCCCTTGGCGTAAATCTTTTTGGATCTATATTGTGTTCTTTCATACAATCCTTGATGATTTTCATCTGGTCGTCATCATCGAATATTATGAAATTTCTATCGAGCCCCAAAACTGGCCCGTCTCTTCTAAGAATTGAAGCACAGAATGAATGGAAGGTACCAGCAGTAATATTTTTGGCCTCTTCTCCGAGAAGTGGGAGTAACCTTTCCTTCATTTCATTGGCAGCTTTATTAGTAAACGTTAATGCTCCTATGCGATGAGGAGCTACTTCACACTCTTTTACCAAGTGTGCTATCCGACTGGTTATAACTCGTGTTTTTCCGCTGCCCGGCCCCGCTATTATTAAAACAGGTCCGCAAATAGATTCAACGGCTTCTTTTTGGAATAAGTTCAAGTTGGAGAGATGTGGGTAACTCATTATATTAAGGTTGAATTATAGTACATGTGTTCGTATTAATGTGGTGGTTTTTCCTACTGTACGGAAATTGGTCGCTGAATGGTTGAGATTCGCACTTCTGTGTCGAGGGATTCCCTCAAATATTTTGGTGTTGAGAAGAGTCCTTGGTGCGTTATCCCATCGTACATTTTCAATTGGTTTATTTTTCTTTCTAATAGGGTGTCGTCCACTTTTTGAGCATTGATGTTGCTGGGATCTGGGCCCAAACTGCCGATAACAAAACCCCACGTTGTACCAAAAGATGGGATGTGGACATGATACTGGTATGTTTTTGGAAACACAGATTTGATTGTGTTGGAGGCAGGAGTAAAACATTCATTTAAAGAATAAAGGTTTGTAGGGCCACATTGGGATACCATTATTCCATTTGGATTGAGTTTTGCCAAAATTAATTTATAGAATTCTTTTGTGAATAATGAACGTGCTGGACCTTCTTCCAATGGGTCTGGAACATCTATAATCACTACATCAAAAGTTTCCGGTGATTGTTTTATGTATTCAAAAGAATCCTCAAAGATTATTTGTAGCCTATGATCTTTGAAGGATCCCATGTGATGTTTGGGTAGAAATTTTTTGCTAGCCAGCACCACTTCTTCGTCAATATCAGTCATGACGATTTTGTCGACGTTTTTATGCCGTAATATTTCTCTTAAAGTTGCACCTTCTCCTCCCCCAGCTAAGAATATAGTTTTGGGTTTGGGGTGCGTAATCATAATTGGGTGGACTAAACTTTCGTGGTAGATAAATTCGTCGAATTCTGTTGATTGTGTTTTTCCGTCTAATATTAGCGCCCTTCCGAAAGTCTCCCCCTCCGTGATCATAATGTGCTGATACCTGGAAGTTTTCTCATAAAGAATCTTTTGTCTTCTTTCGGCTTGCACAATGCCAGGTAAAATTTCTTCAACATTCCAATATTTTTTGGGGAAGACAGCCTCGCTATACGGAATGTCGTTTTTCACATCAACCCCCTTTCTATCCGTGTAATTTTCGGGTTTTTGCATTTTAAGCCATTTATTAATATGTCCGCGGAGATTTGTTCTTTAAATGATTGGCCACAGGAAAATATGTCAACCGCAGCGTATCCAAATTCTGGCCACGTGTGGATCGATATATGTGATTCTGCTATCGATACTATGCCGGTAATTCCCTGAGGGTCAAATTTGTGGAATGTGTCTCCAATGATATCAGCACCCCCTTTCTGGGCTGCATTTACCAAGAGTTCACGGATCTTATTTAGATCGTTCAATATGGCTTCATCACATTCTTCTAGATCGATTAATAATTGAATCCCAAGAATTTTCAAATTTAGTTTCCTTTTTTTAATTTAATTTTAATGAATAAGTTAAATCACGACAGGCTAATATGGGGTATGTTTTGCCCTTTATGTTTTCTCTTGACCTATCATAGGACCTAGGCTTATGCTGGCGATAAACTGATCTAAGAGGATTATCATGGTAAATGACATAAATATTAAGGTTGTGTTGGCTTCAAGACCAAAAGGATATCCACAAGAGTGTGATTTTGAAATTGTTGAATCAAAGATACCTGCTGTGGGCGAAGGTGAACTACTTCTTAAGATTTTATGGTTATCCCTCGACCCATATATGAGAGGCAGAATGAACGATATGCGTTCATATGCACCGTCAGTTGTTCTAGGTGATCCTATGGTGGGTGGAGCTGTGGCGAGAGTGATAGAATCGCGTTCTCCGATGTATAAAGTTGGAGATGTTGTTGAAGGCAATTTAGGGTGGCAATCTTATGCAATGTCGGATGGGTTAGGACTCAGGAAAGTCGATGAATCCTTGGCCCCGTTGCAAACAAGTCTTGGTGTTTTAGGTATGCCGGGTTTGACAGCCTATTTCGGCTTTCTGGATATTTGTAAACCAATACCAGGCGATACAGTTGTTATATCAGCTGCGTCGGGTGCTGTTGGGCAAGTTGTGGGTCAAATTGCCAAGATAATGGGATGCAATGTGGTAGGTACAGCTGGTACCGATGCTAAAGTGAGTTTTATAGTAGAAGAATTGGGATTTAATGCTGGTATCAACTACAAGACACACAATATATCTGATTCACTTGATGCGTATTGCCCTGACGGGGTAGATGTTTATTTTGATAATGTAGGTGGTGATGTTACTGATGCAGTTCTTGCACGGATTAATACCTGGGCTCGGATCGCTATATGTGGACAAATATCTCAATACAATCTCAAAGAGCCTGATATGTCTCCTAGGAATCTCAGTATTTTGACAAGGTCACAAGCAAAAATGGAAGGCTTTCTGGTATTTAATTATGAAAACAGATATGAACAAGGTAGAAATAGGCTTGCCCGGTGGATAAAACAGGGCAAGATTATATATAAGGAAAGTATAACGGAAGGATTAGAGAATGCCCCTTCAACGTTTATAGGAATGTTGAAAGGGCATAATTTTGGAAAGACATTGATTAAAGTCTCAGAGTCGCCATGATAAAAAGTAAGTCTCTAGACATGCCTGAGATAGTTGGTATGGAGATAAACTTTTAGAATCCGGCTTGTAGCATTTATCCAGATTTGACTAAGTTACGAAGTCGTAGAAGTTCATTCTGAAAATGTTCATATGTTCTTATTCTCCCAATTGACCTTACAAACGCACCGGTATTAGAGAAATAGCTTCTATATTCTTTGAGTTCTTCGCCGATTGGACTTATAGAGGCGGGGCCATCAGCATATTTTCCTCGAAAGGCAAAATATGCTTGATTCAATTTTCTTATATTGTATCCACCAAGTCTTAATCTCCAACGTTGTTCGCGCATGTATTTTTCTGCTTCGTCAATTTGACCGTTTTCTAGCATTATGTCGACCTTATTTCTGGTTTCCCTCAAGATTGTTCTAAGATGAGTTTGAGGCCTTATATGGTCATTGTGGTTAGAGAAATACTTGTCTGATTGGCCACGTATCAATTCAAAAGCTTGCTGTCCTATTTCGTTGCCTGCGATATCAGCAGCAGTCTCGTTAAGGGTGTACATTTCTGAAGATTTCCACATATGTCTTCCAAGGGGCTTGAAAAACCAGTAGTTATGTAGCCATTCATGCGCCGCTGTAATCATTAAATGATATAAGCCATTTTTATCGGTAACAAACGCTGGGTAGGTTCCAAGCCCTGCTAGAGAGTCTACCAAGGCTGAACTGATCCCATCTTTTTCTACTCTGGATTCTATTTCAGATTTTACGATGCCCGTAATAGTTGAAGAAATTAATTTGGATTGTTTTAGTTCGATTTTGCTTCTAGGAGATATAATTAAGATGTGCGGAGGATTATCAAAATGGAAATCTGTTGGAGGGAATAATAGCCCCTTAAATAGTCCTAAATCTTGCTGGTGCGCCACCTGGCTTATTGTCGCTTCAACTGTTTCCTCGGCCTTTCCGCGGTATGATTCACGTAGTTGTTCTAGGTGTGTAATTTCACTTATTTGACTTCTTATTAATTGTTTTGATGACTCATCTTGTAATTGGACAGTATTCTTTAATGTATTTAGCTGATCTTTTTCAAAAGATAGCTCATTTACCGTATCAAGATATTTTTCAAGTATTTCAATCCTTTCTTCATCGGTTGGTTTGTTTCCCGGAAAACTCTCCCAAATGAGATGAGTCCACTTTAAGGGTAGATGTTTAACTTCCCACCAGAAGATGGAAAAAGATTCTTTTCCCACAGCAGTATCGATTTCAGAGCGATTTATATTGTCAGAATGAGAAGTTAGAGCAAGTGCAATACCGATTATAATAAAGAGGTGAACTCTAGAGAATTTAAACAGGGCTTTCACATTTCTGGAGTTTTTCAAATCTAAGTAAGGACTCCAAAACCAACGACTCAAAATGTCGGATGAGTATGATGGAGCGGGAGACCGGATTCGAACCGGCGACAGCCTGCTTGGAAGGCAGGAACTCTACCGCTGAGTTACTCCCGCTTGTCGTTAATAATTCTAACCCTTTTTGAATGCAGAGCCAAGAATATGGAGATTATAATTTACTACCAGATGGTGTGTCTGCCATTACTTAGCTCACTCATTATTGTAATTTCATGGTGAAACAGCTTTTATTATGATGTATTCTAACCCAGAAGATTTGATTCGTAGGGCCCAAAATTTTTTGTTTTGAAAACATATTTAAGGAATAAAGATGGATAAAATTCAAATTGCACAGATAGGTTGTGGAGGAATGGGTTTAAGGCATGCTTTTAGTTATGTGGAATTAAAGAAACATGCAGATCTTTTTGATCTTGTTGCTTTATGTGATTTAAATGCC
Source organism: uncultured Dehalococcoidia bacterium (assembly GCA_964620395.1). Classification (GTDB taxonomy): domain Bacteria; phylum Chloroflexota; class Dehalococcoidia; order Lucifugimonadales; family UBA826; genus CAZUHE01. The sequence continues at coordinate 5,751 of CAZUHE010000032.1, read as the reverse complement.
GAAGTTGCGGAGCATGTTGCTTTGGAAGCTGAAAAAGAGCTGGGTTTAAAGCCAAGGGTTTATACAGACTTTGACACTATGTTGTCAGAAGAAAAAAATCTTGATGCAGTGGATGTGGTGACTGATGTAGGGTTACATCATTCTTTAACAATTAAAGCTCTTGAAAACGGGTTGCATGTGTCTGTCGAAAAACCTATGGGAGTCTCTGTAAAAGCATGTTTGCAAATGATCGAGGCCGCAGAAAAAGCCGGAAAAATATTGGTGGTTCAAGAAAATCATAGAAGAGACCCGATTTACAGGTTAGTAAAACATATTTTAGACAAAGGCCTGTTAGGTACCCCAAGGCTATATCATTTTGCTTCACTCAGTGGAGATAAAGAGATAGCTCAAAGCACTGCCTGGCGTCATATAAAAAATAGAGGAGGTTTTTTGCTGGATTATGCAGTCCATGAGACTGATGTCATACAGTATTTTCTGGGAGGAGTCTCAAGAGTATATGCGGAAACTCAGCTATGGGAACATCAAAGGATGACGACGAACGAATCGGGTTGGTTTCTTGAGCGGTATTATAAACATAGGCGTAAAGATGTAATAGAAACAACTCCTACGGTTGATGTGGATTCAGAAGACATGTGCCTTGGTTTGATGAGATTTAATTCCGGTGCCATTGGCTATTATGGTAGATCTTTGGCGGCTCCAGGACAACCATTGCACTCTGATTTGATTTTTTGTGATGATGGTTCAATTGAATTACCTAGTTCCAGATCAGGAAAAGGGGCCAAGATAACGCGTTTGGGTGAAAATTCCCCAATATCAAACAGTGAATTTGCCGATTTAGTTTCAGATTTTAGGCTAGATGATTTAACGTCGAAATTCTACGGTAATGCTACCCAACTTTTGTCTTATGAACCGCCTAGTAATCACGACAGTAAATTTATAGCCATGGGTCTTGCCGATTTCGGGGAAAGCATCATAAATAATGGAACTCCAGAAGTTGGAGGATTAGAAGGTCTCGATGCAGTTGCTTTGGTTTACTCAATATTGGAGTCGGGCCATAGTGGGTTCCCGGTGAAATTTGAGGATGTTGCTGCTGGAAAAGTTAGCGAATACCAGGATGAAATTAATGCGTCATTGGGGTTGTGACCAACAGGGAATTTTGACTATTTCAAAGTTCCCCATGTGGAGCCCATTTTCGTGTCGATAGTGATTGGTACATCTAGCTTCAGGGCTGAGGGCATGAGTTCAGATATAATGGAATTAAGTTGAAGAACCTCATCTTTAGGGGTCTCAAATATTAATTCGTCATGAACCTGCAAGATCATCATGGACTTCATTTGTGATTTGTCCAGTCTCTTTTGTATGTTGATCATGGCCACCTTTATGATGTCGGCGGCTGTGCCTTGTATTGGCATGTTTATCGCGGCTCGTTCAGCTTGGCTTCGGAATCTAAAATTTCGTGAGTTAATATCAGGCAGATATCTCCTTCGTCCTAATATGGTTTCCACATAACCATTTTGTTTACATTGTTCTTTTACCCCGTCAAGATACTTTTGGATGCCGGGATATTTGCTGAAATAAATATCAATGAATTTTTTGCCTTCTTTCTGGGTGAGATCTGTCTGTCTGGATATGCCGTGCGGACTTAAACCATATATCACCCCAAAATTTAGAACTTTAGCTATTCGGCGCATATCAGGTTCTACTTCCGGTATAGGTATGCCGTATACCAGAGATGCTGTTGAACTATGAATATCTTCGTTATTGTGAAATGCGTTCATTAATCCTTCATCGCGTGAATAGTGTGCGAGTACTCGTAGTTCGATTTGTGAATAATCAGCGGCAACAAGGATTTTATTTTGATCACTATCTGCTACAAAAGCTTCCCGAACGCGGCGTCCTAACTCTGTTCGTACGGGGATGTTTTGGACGTTTGGATCATTGCTTGACAGCCTTCCTGTAGAAGTCCCTGTTTGCCGGTATGTTGTGTGTACTCGACCGGTTTTAGCATTAACCATGGTGGGTAAGGCGTCTACATAGGTAGATTTTATTTTTGCGACCTCGCGGTATTCTAATATTCTGTTCAATACCTCGTAGGATCTGGGGTCCGCGTTTTCTGAATAACCCATGTCAAGTTGAAACTTAAGATCGTGAAGTGACTGAGCGTCTGTGGAAAACCCACTTTTGGTCTTTCTTGTGGTAGGTAAGTCTAACTGGCTGAAAAGAAGATCGCTTAGCTGCTTAGGAGAATTTAAATTAAATTCGTGTCCTATTAGTTCAAACATCTCAGTTTTTATAGAATTCATGTGAGCTGCAAGCTCCGATGACATTTCTGAAAGTAATTTCACATCTAGAGCAACCCCGTTTTGCTGCATTTTAACCAGAACAGGGATTAAGGGTATTTCCACATTCAAAAACAGGTCAATAATATCTTTTTTTTCCAAGTCGCTCTTTAAAATTTCATGGAGTCTTTCAGTGTAATCAGCATCAGCAGAGGCGTATTGTCCTGCTTTCTCAATTGAAACTTCAGACATCGTGATTTGATTTTTGCCACTTCCAATGAGGTCTGTGATAGGTGTCATGTCATGCCCTAAACGCTCCAGTGCAAGGTCTTTCAAACCCCAGTTTCTCCCTCCGGAAACATGAGCAGCAATCATCGTGTCAAATTCTAGGCCCTCAACATAAATGCCGTTTTCTTGAAGTACAGTAATGTCATAATTTGCATTGTGGGCCCGAACGGGAATGGTTATGTCGTTGAATATAGGAGATAGACGGGAAAAAATATCGCTTTTGCTAAGTTGGGTACCATCTTTATGAGATATTGGAACATACCAACCCTTTCCTGAGTCAACTGAAAATGATATTCCTACCAAGTCACAGTTCATTGGGTTAACGGAAGTCGTTTCTGTATCAAATGAAAAACCCGAGTCGGTTTTGATAGTTGATATCAATTCTTCCATTGCTTCATCCGTGTCGACGATTTTGTAATCCACATCATCTTGATCTTCAGCAAAGAAAGACATTTGAGCCGTATCTGATTTTTCCTTATCGCTATCATTTAAACCGTTTGGGATTCTTGGCAGTATTGAATGAAATTCCAGTTTACCCAACAAAGATACGACTTCATCCTTTATGTATGTTCCAAATTTAGCTTTCTCTAGATCTAGTTCTACCGGAACATCTCTTCTTATTGTCGTTAGTGTTAAAGCTCTATCCGCTACCTCTTTGTTAGATTCAAGAGACTTTTTTGCTCTTGGGGGTGACACGTCATCAATATTGTCGTATATCCCCTTTATAGAGCCATATTTGGTTAGTAGACTGATCGCGGTTTTTATACCGATACCAGGTATACCTGGTACGTTGTCTGATGAATCCCCTTGTAATGCCTTTATTTGTGCTACATATTGTGGCCCAAGCCCCCCATATCTGTTTTCTACTTCGACGACGTTATATAGGGAAGTTCGTCTTGCAGAAGAATTCATTAGTACTTTGACTTTATCGGACACTAATTGCAATGTGTCTGAATCACCTGTGAGTATCAGAGTATCGATATTTTTGGTTTCTGCCTGTGAACAAAGAGTGCCCAGCAAATCGTCTGCTTCAAAACCACCTAATTCATAAATGGGTATTTCAAAAGCTCTCACAACTTCCCGAACCCTATCGAACTGATGGCGTAGTTCAGGAGGTGTTGGAGGGCGGTGTGCTTTATATTCGTCAAACAGATCGTGTCTGAAGGTAGGAATTGGTAAGTCAAATGTTACCACCACGTGGCTTGGTTCCCACTCACTAATTGTTCTCAACAAAGCGTTCGTAAACCCGTAAACTGCCCTAACATCTTCCCCGGTACTGCTAACAGTCAAAGGTTGTTGTATTGCATGGAAGGACCTGTGTACTAAAGCATGCCCATCTATCAGGATTAAAAGTTGGTTTTGCAAATTATTGTTCAGCGAATTAGTTGAATCCATATGATTAATTTCACCAGTTGTATTAGGGCAATTATACACAGAAGAATTATGCTGTTTTGTGTGACCGACAACCAGATTAATTTTACAGACTTACTAACTCTTGACAGCTCTTTAAAAGTGAATCTACTAGTTCATCCGAGTTTGCCTCAGCATATATTCTTAGAAGAGGTTCGGTACCCGAGAACCTTAGCAAGCACCAAGACTGATCCTCGAGCATAAATCTATAACCGTCCCTTGTGTCTATTTTCTTTACATCTAGCCCGCTAATGTTTTGAGGCTGAAAATCATTTAATATATTGCTGATTCTTTCTGTATCCGCTGGATCAAATTCTATATCGATTCTTTTATAGTAATGCGGGCCAACTGTGTGCACTAAATCCTCTAGTAATTCTGATGGGTTTTGGCCAGTAGTTACCATCATATCCAACATAAATAAGGCCGATAGTATCCCGTCTCTTTCCGGTATGTGCCCCCTGAATGCATATCCTCCACTTTCCTCTCCTGCGGCAAGTGCTTCTTCTTCCATCATGATGGGACCCAAATGTTTGAATCCCACTGGCGTGTCTACTACTGAAACTCCGTGGATAGTACCTAATTGATCTATCATATTTGTCATCGTAATAGAACGTACAAGGGTTCCTTTTAGACCAAGATTTTCTAGAAGGTGTTTACATATCAGGGCAAATGTATGGAGAGTTGAAACGTAAACACCGTTGTCTTCTACCAAGCCCAACCGATCTGCGTCTCCATCCAGAGCTAGTCCTACATCCCCGTTATTTTCTAATATGGTGGTTTTCAATTCAGATAGATTCTGATCTATTGGCTCAGGTTGCAACATGCCCGGAAAGGATGGGTTTGGGTCTCCCCGGATTTCAATGATTTTGGTGGATCCATTACGGAGTAGTTCATTTATATATCCACAGCCAGCACCGTGCATCGAGTCTACTATGACATTTAATCCTGCTTTACGGATACCATCTAGATCTACTAATGATGCGATATGATTCATGTACGGTTCACTTGCATCTATTTTTTCTATAATCCCAATAGTTTGGGCGTGATAAAAGTCCATAATGTTTGGACTTATCATATTATTTAACTTTTCTATATGGGTTTCTATTTGGGCCACTATGTCTGGAGATGCGCTACCCCCGTACCCTGGCCTAAACTTAAACCCATTCCATTCTTTGGGATTGTGACTAGCCGTTATGATCACTCCGCCTGCACAATCTCGTGCTGTAAGGTTATAACTGACCACTGGGGTTGGGGTTGGACCTTCACAAAAAACAACAGGAATTTCGTTTGATGCTGCAACTTCGGCTACTGCTTTTGCAAATACTTCGGAGTTTTCTCTTGTGTCATAGCCTATTATCAGGCCGTTTTGATGACTTCCTTGTTCCAACAGATAATTGGAGACTGCCTGTGCGCAAATCCTGACGTTGGATTCTGTGAACTCCTCAGTCATCAGAGCTCTCCATCCATCGGTTCCAAACTTTATGCTCAAGAACTAAATTCCACTTTACACAGTCATCAGTATGTCATATGCCTGCAGATTTTTTGATAGAAACAGCTCTGTCAGTATTTTCCCAAGGCAAATCCAAGTCTTCTCTGCCAAAATGTCCATAGGTAGCCGTTTGTTTGTATATCGGTCTTCTTAGATCAAGTTCTTTTATGATTGCGCCTGGTCTTAAATCAAAATGATTTTCTACGAGTTTTTCGATATCAGCGTTAGGTATATTATTGGTACCAAAAGTTTCAATCGAGACTGATATAGGTGTAGACACACCTA
>CAZUHE010000031.1:0-11770 GCA_964620395.1 uncultured Dehalococcoidia bacterium | reverse complement strand
CTTCTCAATATCATCTAACGTCAATTCAATACCAAAACCTTTACCATCTGTAGGAACTAAATCTCCATCGATTGGCACAGACATACCATAAAACTCTTGTGTTCCCGTTGCTTCATTCAAAGGAATCCCAGGATCAGATCCTACAAAAAACTCACCTAGAGGAATACCAGGCATCGCATAGCAAGCGTGTTGAGCATATGGAGTGTTCATTCCTGCATGAGGAATCACCGACACTCCTGCAGCCTCAGCTATGTGACAAATCTTCACTAAAGCAGTCATACCTCCAACCCATTGAATGTCAGGTTGAAAATAATCCACAGATCTTTGAGAAACTGAGTGCAAAAACGGTAGCGGCGTATACCAGTGTTCCCCAGTTGCAATAGATTGCCACGGTAAGCGTCTTTTCAGCTCTGTAAAACCTTGGAAATCTTCTGGCATCAAACAATCCTCAATCCATTTGAGGTTGTATGGACGTAACCGTTCCGTCTGTCTAACCGCAAATTCCAAATCCCATGCCATCCAACAATCCAACATCAACTCAACCTCTGGACCAACCATATCCCTGGTTTTAGATACCAATTCCTCATTTTTATCAAGTGCTTCTTTTCCATCTGCTGGACCATAAGGGCATGCCAATTTGGTAGATTTAAAGCCTAGTTCCATGTACCAGTCTGTGTCGTTTCCAGTCGAATAACATTCAATCTTGTCTCGAGATGGACCGCCCAACAATTCATACACAGGCACCCCTAAAAGTTTTCCTTTCAAATCCCATAGAGCCAAATCAACAGCACTAACCGCATAACTTGCCATGCCTGCTGAACTATAAGGAGAAGCCATCCTAAACATCATGTCCCACAACTTTTCAACAGCCATACAATCCTCGCCCAAAAGCAGGGGAGCAAAATGTTCGTTTATTATTGAATTCACCGGGCCACTATGATTACCGATTCCCACCCCAAAAGTCCCATCTTCGGCAGTTACGACGCAAAGCGTAGATTCCCAGGGAGGCATCCAAAGTCCACGATGGCGTTTATATTTAGGATATTTCGACATTGGGTTAGCTACTTCAGTTTCCACCCACCAACTCTGTCTTCGAGATTTTCCGGAAGACACTCCAATATCAGACACAGATTTGATTGTGTATGCCTTGATATCTTTTATTTTCATTGTTTTAACCTCTTTAGATTAATTAAGTGATTGTACTTAATTACTATGTTTCGTACCCTCATATCTAATCGGAAAATCTCCTATTTCAGTCAAGAAGCGGTAGCTATAGCTACCACACCAGTAACAATAATCAAACATCCGATACCTGAGGTTTTCTGTATAGGTTCCTTTAAGACAAAATACCCTAAGGCAAGACCAACTAAAATACCGGATTCACGGATAGGCCACACGTAGCTTACCTTTGCTTCCTCAAGAGCCATCAAAACCAACCCATATGAAATGTATATCAGGGTCCCGCACCCCACAGCACTTTTCCAATTTAAGCTCCATTCCGTCTTAATGATAGAAGTATTGCTCAGGTACTTCATGTAGGGAACAAGGCAAATCGTAGTCCCAAGACACATCAGGTAAACATATAGTAATCCACCGACATGAGACACCCCTACTTTATCCCATATGGAATACATCGCTATGGTAGCCCCCGTAGCCAGCGCATATTTCATATCCGTCCTTCTGAATGTATTCACGGGGTCTCGCAATATTTTTGAAAATGACCCTTCCCAGAAAACAAGTCCCACGCCACAAATCACTGAGAGCATCCCTAATAAAGCCTGTATGGATACATTTTCCCCGAGAACAAAATAACCTAACAGTGGCGTCAAAGCTGGCCCCGCGCCTCTTGCAACTGGGTACACTTCCGACAATTCACCATATTTATAGCCACGGCTTAAAAAAACGAAATAGAAAACATGCAGGATCCCTGTTCCCACCACAAACACCCATCCAATACCGCCAATGGGGCTTCGGAAAAACATAAATATTGATATAGGAGCAAATAAAACGCTTATTGCAATTTGAGACAGAAACATAAATGCTTCTTTATCGACAGACCGTTTCAAAAGTAGGTTCCAGACGGCATGGGATACAGAAGACGATAAAACCAATATCAATGCCAGTGTAGACATGTAAACACTTCCGACAATTATATTTCTGGATCCGTGTAAAGCTAGAACCACGGATTATAACCCACTTTGGGCGATGGGAAAAATCGGCTACACTTGTCTTCGTCGGTAAGCTATATCAAATAGGAGGCCTCATTTTGATTTCACATGCATCCAAAGGAAAAGATTTTGCCTATTTTTAAAAAAGGACTCTTATTTCATGGATGGTGGATCGCCTTCACTGCTCTGGCCGTAAATTCGATACTATCCGCTCCCACATATGGGGGCACTGGGCTTTGGATTGATTCATTGGAAAATCATTTTGGATGGACTCGCACCCAGCTTTCAATTGCGTTTTCTCTTGGTCAACTTGAGGGAAGTATTGTTTCTCCCTTTGTCGGATATTTAATAGATCGATACGGTGGTAAAAAAATTTCCATTTGCGGCGTAATTATTGCCTCTTTTGGATTTATATGCCTAAGCCAAACTATTAATTTAACCTCCGACACGACAAGCTGGATTGATCCTTTAATTTTCTATGTCTCATACATGATCATTATGTTGGGAGTAAGCTTGGGAGGCTGGATCCCAATGACCGTGATCTTAAACAACTGGTTCACTAAAAATAAAAGCTTAGCTATGTCTATGGGTTCGGTTGGCTTTGCGGTGGGGACATTTATATTCGTTCCAATCATTGCAGCAATTATTACTCCAGACCGACTTGGCTGGAGATTAACAGCAATCATCGTGTCGATTTTCTTTTGTATACTCATCGTTCCTATATGGAAAATCGTCAAGAACACTCCGAAAGAGTTTGGGCTAGTGCCAGACGGGGAAGAAAATACCACTGAGCATGAAGGGATAGGATCTTCGTCTACCAATTCACCTACAGATTTCTCACTTGGAGAGGCACTGAAAGAAAAGGTGTTTTGGTATGTAGCAATTGGACAAGGTGCCTCGGCAATGATGACCACTACGATGATGGTTCACCTCATCCTGGCATTCAAGGACCAAGGAATCTCTCTGCAATCAGCCGCAGTAATCTGGGGTATTGCGATGGGAATCGGTGGTGTAGCACAGGTGATAGGTGGCATTGTCGGGGACAGAACCCCGAAAAGGTTCGCGGCTTGCGGTTTTGGGTGTCTTCAAGCTATAGGAGTCGCGTTAGCCGTTGTTGTAGATAGCTATTCAATGGCCTTAGTTTTTGCAGTTATATATGGAGTAGGATATGGGGCCAGAGCTCCCGTTACCACCTCTATGCGAGGGGAGTATTTTGGCAGAAAATCATTTGGTAAAATAATGGGCATTTCCGCCGTACCATTAATGATAATGACTATGATCGCACCAGTCTTTGCTGGACGTTCATTCGATTCAACAGGCGACTATACAACCTCATTTCTTTGGATAGCATTGTTCGGCTTTATCGGAAGCTTGATTTTTCTGATCGCTAAAAAACCCCTACATCCATCGTTGAAACATACTCTCAAATAGAAATATACGGATGCTGTATGATGAGACCCAACCGGTGAGTAGATTTTATTGTTACCCATCAACTCACATGTGGGGAGGGAAAACATGGTTTCATCTAAACTTCATTCCACTGAGTGGGGTGGTGTCGTTGAAGCAATCGAAAATTGCTTTAATCTAGGATGGACAGACGGGCTCCCTGTTGTTCCACCGACTTTAGAACGAGTTAATGAATTCATAGATTATATCGGTGAAGCCCCCGATAAAATCCTCGGTAGCGTACCTGAAAGACGTCGGGAAGTAACGATTGCCCACGCGGCAGCCAATGCTGTTATGGCTGGATGTCTTCCGGAATACATGCCGGTGGTATTAACAGCTACAGAAGCTATGCTTTCCCCAGAGTTCAATCTAATAGCTCCTTCCTCAAGTCAGGGTGGCGCAGCAGTTTTAGTTGTTGTAAACGGTCCGATTTCCAAAAAACTTGGTATCAATTCAAAAGCTAATCTGTTCGGCCCAGGAATCAGGCCTAATGCCACAATAGGAAGAGCCATTCGGTTAATCTTAATGAATTCTTGCGGTTCCATACCCGGCCTGTTCGATAGAACCAGCATAGGTCATCCAGGTAAATTTACCTATTGCATCGCAGAAAATGATTCTGAAACATATTGGACTCCCCTTCATGTTGAAAGAGGCTTACGTCCAGAACAAAGTGCGGTAACCGTGTTCGCAGCTTGGGAACCCAGACAAGTAAGATCGGCGGCCTTAAGAGGAGCCGTTCTCGATTCAGTGGCTGATGTTGCGTCCTCTCTTGGTACATCTCTTGCGAACGATGATTCAGTAGCTGACCACACAATACCAGTCCGTCAAGGACAAATTTTAATAACAATAGGAGGGTCACCTGATTTTTGGGAAGGTTGGGATAAAACCGATATTAGAAACTACCTTTACCCTAAAATACGCAGATCTCTGTACGACTTAAAGAAAGTGCACGCAATAGCAGGTGATATTGAAAAAGGGGACGAAGAAAAATATGTTCCATTGGTGCCTTCACCGGAGGATATCTTGATAGTCTACGCTGGAGCTCCACAGGCAGCAGGATATCGCGCTGCAGTCATCCACAGCGAACTTCCCAAAGTTGCCTCATCTGCTGTGACGAAGGAAATAACTTATAAGCACAACGTATCATGAACAATATAGGGACGTAAAATGTTTGTTACTGTGAATAAGATAAGGAGAATCGTAAATGGCTACTGAACCCCGAACAAAGCACATCCTAGTAGATCCAACCACAAGCCCAATGATACCGCAATTTATTCCCGCTCCACGCCTTACCGATCTTGAAAATAGAGTAGTGGGGTTGATAGACGATTCTAAGGAAAACGCCAAAGAGATTCTTGAAATTACAGTAGACGTGTTGAAAGAAAAATTTGGAGTAAAACAGGTTGAGTATCACAGAAAGCCTTCAGCATCCAAACCTGCTGACCCGGAAATAATCCGAGAAATGGCTTCAAAATGTGATTATGTATTGGTTGCCATTGGAAGTTGAGGTTCCTGTAGTGCGTGCAGTGTGCACGACGGGATACATATTGAGAAAGAGGGGACGCCTTCTATAACTATTTGTACCGACGTATTTGAGATAACAGCAAAATCTATGGCGGAAATGTGGGGAGCAAATAACTACCAGATTCTCTATACCGAACATCCCATATCCGAACTAAATAAAGAACAGCTTTTGTCTAGGGTAATGGATATATTACCTGACATGGAGCATATACTGACCGAATAAACAATTTTATGGGAAAGGAACGCCTCTAAGTGAGATTTCGTTCCTTTAACTTTTTTAGCATTCCCTGAACACGAGGATTCTCGCTGTACAAAAATTCGTCCACATGGTCTTTCTCATCGTCGGTATACTGCAACGCCTTACGTACCTGTGCTCTTCCTTCATACAGATTACGGAAATAATCAAAATGAGACTCAGTTTTAGGAGCTTCTGCAAAATTCATAGTGAACATACGGCGCCCGGTTTTGCCCCCAAAAGCGCTATGAAAACAATACTGGTTAAACATAACGACGTCACCAGGTTCTGATTCAAGAGGAGCCGATGGCAAATCTTCTGGATTTACACCGAAAATAGCTTCATCACCCAAGTCCAATCCCAAATCATCCAAGAACTTTTTTTCATCTTCAATGGAACCTCGACCTTCAGAGACTGCTTGTTTTATTCTCCAATATCTCAAAGGTCTTAATCTGTTATGCAAAGGATTTTCGTGTGAACCCGGTATCACTCTCAAGCACCCACTATTTTCGGTGACTGGGTCTAAATACATAGCCACTTTTATTCTTTTGAGGCCAACATCATCATCGGCATCAGGATGCCAGGCTGTGTCCCCCACATATAGATTACCGTCAGAACCTACCCAAACAAATTCCTCACCCAAAAGTTGAGATATGGGAAGGAATATTCTGTCGTCGCTTACTAGTGATCGTAGGGTCTCGGTTTTTTCAACAAAAGCCAACACAGCCTGTCTTTTATCACCTTTAAATTTCGCTCCCTTTCTGTCATTATCTAAAACTTTCTCAAAATCAGCTGTTATATCTGAGACTTCAGATTTCGTAAACAAGCTGGGTAAAACCACATAACCAAAAGTTTGAAAAAAGGCTACCTGTTGACTGGTTAATTCCATCTGCTACTCCCTTCTAATATATTCCATGGTGTTTGTAATATATGGCACTAGTATGTCCAAATATACTTGCTGTTAGAATTCATTTCTTACTTTTACAGAATTATTAATCTTCATTGACTCCCAGCAAGAAAGCGCCGTAGACACAACTCTGGCCCCTTCCTTTGCGCCTACCCAAGGCTTGACTCCTTCAATCACGCAATCTGCCATATGTTGGAGCATTACTAGCATCTCACCGAAATGACCTGAACCAGGAGGAAAGCGTGTTGTTTTAGACATACTAGGAAGCCATTCATCTCCATCCAAGGTCAACTTGTTATCGATTATAGTACCTTTTGTTCCATACACACTCAAAGAATTCATAGGAACTCCATCAGGATGTATAACTCCCAGGTAATTTGCTATTCTCCCTATTTTTCCACCAACAAATTTTGTGTTTATCACAAAGGTATCTTCTTTAGGGTAGTCTTTAGAGATACCACTCTTTAGACCATAGCAGTGGACCTCATCTATATCGCCCATAAACCACCGTAGTAAATCTATTGGATGGCAGGCACCTCCCAATAACAAGTCCTGAGGCATGTCAACACGCCAAGGACTTCTGGCATAAACAGGTCTTAAATCATGCACATAGTGGGCTTCAGCCATGAATAATTCCCCAATAGCACCAGACTTACATGCTCGTTTAGCTTCCATAAAGTCGAATCTACCTCTCATCGTCTGCGTCACTAATAACACTTTTCCAGATTTTTCGACTGCTTTAATTACTTTCTCAGCCTCCTCAAGGGTATATACCATGGATTTAGTTACCATAACGTGTTTCCCGTTGTCCAAAGCTTGGATTATCTGATTGCAATGTAACGGACCAGGGGTATATATACCGACAATGTCTATATCTGGATCCGACACAAATTCCTCGTAGTTGGATGTACCTTTCGCAATACCGTGCTTTGCCATAGTCGACTCAACCAAATCTTCATTAATGTCACACAAGGATGAAACCTCTAGGGGAAGGTTTGAAGAATTAGCGCCTATCAAAGTTTCACCGTGACCTAGACCAACTACCCCAATCTTTAATTTATCCATTTCTTTCTCGTAGTTTTTGATTTACTGAGTCCCACCTCTTAAGAATATCTTTCTGACTTTTCACAAAATCGTCGTCCTGTGGATTATCCGGGGGTCGCAAATGAATATCAGTTGCACAAATAAGATTCGGCACGAATCCCATACTAAGGTAGAGTCCAAGGGCTGGAAGACGCCAATCATCCGTGTGCAAAATAACATCATTTCGCCCAATTTCAACAAAATAGTTGACCACTGCCTCACACACAATTCTCCCAAGTCCCAATCCTCTATAATCGGGATGGGAAACCACATAGTCTAACGATGACAAATTAGTTGATTCATGTTGTATTGTGGCAAATGTAGCTGCCAAAATTTCACCTTCTTTAACTACAATACTGGATCCGGCGAGTCTTTCTGGAGATTCCATATATTCAATAACTCTATCGGCATCGAATTTCTGACCAAATCCTCCCAGGTTTATCAAATCGGCCCACTTTGATTCGTCACCTGGTTCATAGCCTCTTAATTCATAGCCGACAGGTAGGTCAGAGATAGGTATATTTGACCCGGGTTCAATCGTCAGTCGCATGCATAGCTGTGGCAACAAACTTTCTGTAGGAGCATCAGGCATTGGTTATCAACCTCACTTTTTTCAACATCAAGGTGAATCGAACTGTTTACAGCATAACAAACGCTACGTGATATTTAGGCTTGTCTTAGATCTCCCAGAACTTCAATACTTTTCTCTACAACCCATTCAGAATCGGACCCCGCTGTAACAAAGAGACATCCTTGATCCATCCAGTGCTTAGCTTGACCAGCGGAAGGAGTGGAAATACCGGGAATCTTTCCTGCTTCCTTCGAATCACTTATGACTTTACGAATAGTTTGTTGATGAATTTCTCTTCCATTGTCAGTGTTCAAATCTAACCGCATATATCTGGAAAGATCACCTGGTCCTATCCAGCATCCGTCTATACCATCAACTTCCATGATTTCTTTTGCGTTCTCAGCTCCCTGCCCCGTTTCAATTTGTACTGCTAAAAATATCTCTTTATCTGCCCAGTCATCGTAATTCTCACCAAGAAACTCGGTACCGAAAGGGCCTATTGACCGACCTCCCATCGGGGGATACCGTGCAGCAAAAACAGCTTGTTGTGCTTCTTCGACCGTATTAACCATAGGAATTACAATCCCCATGCATCCCATATCAAGCAAACGGCCGACTGCAGCAAAATCATTTTTGCCCACCCGTGCCATAGGAACCGTACCACCAGCGTGTATCATACGAAATGCTGTCATAGAAGTTTCCGCAGACCAATATCCATGTTGATTATCAACAAGCACAAAATCGAATCCTAAGGGAGAAATACGTTCCACAGAAAGTATTGAACCCAAACCTACTTCAGCACCTACCGCTGGCTCGCCCATTAACATTTTCTGTTTTGCTTTGTTCGTATACATAAAACATCCCATATTAGAAAAAGTCTTAACGATTCAATCATTTCAAGTTTTATTTTGGGCCAGTATAAATCAAAACATTGCAAATAAGTAAGTACTAGCGGGCACCGTGGGAAATATTACCTTTGTTTTGTTATTTTGATGCCTAACAAGTAGACTAACGCTATTGAGGTTTCCACAGATTCTGCACAGGAGGATATTATGGAAGAAAATAAGGATCTATTGACGCTCATGATGCGGCGTATGATGACCATTCGAAGATTCGAAGAAACGGTCATGGGTCTGGTTCAAGGAGCCGAACTTGTCGGCATGGCGCACTGTTATATTGGGGAAGAAGCTGTAGCAGTTGGCGCATGCGCTGCTCTCAGGGATGATGACTACATAACAGGAAATCACAGGTCACATGGTCATCCTATTGCAAAAGGTGGGGATGTCCGAAAGGCTATGGCGGAGTTGCTTGGGAAAAGCACAGGATATTGCAAAGGTAAAGGGGGATCCATGCACCTGGCCGATTTCAGTATCGGGATACTGGGAGAGTCCGGAATTGTTGGGTCAGCATTGCCTGTCGCAGTTGGCGCGGCACTGGGCAGCAAGATGCAGGGAAACGATAGAGTTGTGGTTTCCTTCTTTGGCGATGGTGCAAGTAATCAGGGAGCATGTCATGAAGCCATGAATCTTGCCTCCATATGGAACCTGCCGGTGATATTTCTTTGTGAAAACAATCAATACGCGGTCACGACACATTTCACTGACACAGTAGCCGTAGAAAACATCTCAGATAGGGCCCAAGCATATAACATGCCCGGAGTCCTGGTAGATGGCCAAGACATAATGGCCATGTACGAGGTAACGAAGGAAGCGGTCCAAAGAGGTCGATCGGGGCTTGGCCCAACATTGATAGAGGCACGAACTTACAGATATCAGGAACATTCGGAAGCCCTAAATCGCATACTTCGGGAAGAGTATCGATCGGAAGAAGAACTTCAGGAATGGAAACAGAGGGACCCCATAGACCTATTCAAGGCGTTACTCATTGAACAAAACATATACTCAGAAGAAGAGATTAATGAGCTGCAGGATAACGTCGCCGAAACCGTTAATGATGCCCTCGAATTTGCAAGGGAAAGCCCGTATCCAAATGAAGAAGATCTCTTAGAAGATATGTACGCAGACCCTCTTCCAGCATAGTTGTTATCTAATTTGTTGATTTTTGTTTACCATCATCATTGGGAGTAAAAATATGGGAGAAATAACATTCGCAGACGCCCTCAACCAAGCATTGAAAGAAGAGATGCGACGAGATGAAACCGTTTTCATGCTAGGCGAAAGCATACGCGGTGGCATATATGGTGTAACCGGTGGGCTATCTCAAGAATTTGATGAACGCATCATAGATACACCTCTATCAGAAAATGGATTTATGGGTGCGGGTGTGGGGGCAGCAGCCGTTGGAATGAGACCAATAATCCAGTCTTTAGCAAGCTTCCTATGGGTCGCTATGGACCAGGTAGTGAGTCAAGCAGCTAAGATGAGATTCATGTTTGGAGGACAAGTAGATTTACCTATTGTATACAGGTTGGGGCTACTCTACGGTAACAATATAGCTGCTCATCATGCTGACAGACCTTACCCAATGTTTATGAACATGCCCGGCTTAAAAATAGCTATACCATCTAACCCAGCATCCGCAAAAGGTCTTTTAAAAAGTGCCATACGTGACAACGATCCTGTAATGTTCTTTGAAGACAACAACCTGATGGGAATGAGAGGTGAAGTCTCTGATACGGACGAGATTATACCGTTTGGTGAAGCAGAAGTTCTGAGGGAAGGATCTGACGTCACGATCGTTGCAATAGCGGGGATGGTAAGAGCTTCCCTAGCCGTTGCCGAAAATTTGGAATCGGATGGCATATCTGTAGAAGTAGTCGATCCTAGGACCATAGTACCTTTGGACAAAAAGACTATTTTGGAATCTGTTGAAAAAACCGGTCGACTCGTAGTGGTAGATCCTGCTCACCAAAGTTGCAGTGTGGCAAGCGAAATAAGCTCTATAGTGGCCCAGGAGGGATTTTGGTCTTTGCAGGCACCCATCCAAAGAGTTGCTAGTCTAGATTGCCATTTCCCATTCAGCCCCGCTCTGGAAAAATATGTTTTTCCAAATGAAGAAGACATCGAACAAGCTGTATTCACAACTCTGGAATAGATAAGAGGAGGTCACGAGATGGCAACGATTGTAAAGCTACCTCAGTGGGGAATGAACATGGAATCTGGATTGTTGGTGAAATGGCTCATAAGTGAGGGGGATTCAGTAGACAAAGGTCAGCCCTTAGTGGAAATAGAAACCGCGAAGATAAACTCTGAACTTGAATCTCCCGAGTCAGGAATAATAGCTCACATTATGGTACCTGAAGGAGAAACTGTCGATGTGGGAACAATCGTAGCTGTAATATCTGAACCCGGAGAAACAGTGACTAGGCCACAACAAGAAGAAAAAGTTAGAGCGTCAAAAAGATCACTATCTCGGAATTCCTCAGATCAAAATTCCAAAACACAAAAAACTTCCAGGAAGCAGGCAACCCCAGTGGCCAGAAAAATGGCCAAATCAGCTGGAATACCACTAGAGAATATAAACGGTTCTGGACCAAACGGACGCATAACAGAAGAAGATATACGGTTAGCACTTCAAAGGTCCGAAGACGTAAAAGAGAAATCTAAAGTACAAATCGTCCCCAAAGCACGACAAATTGCAAAACTAAATGCCATCGATACTGATCTCGTTGAAGGAACTGGCCCTGGAGGTAGGATAACAGTAGCAGACATAGAATCATTTATAGAGGAGCAGGCAAATCAACAAGCATCTGTTCTACCCGTGAAGGAAATTATACCCATACAAGGTATCAGGAAAGCCATATCGGACAAAATGATGTTGGGGGCCAATTCAGCCGCACCGGTTACGTTAACTACACAGATAGACATGTCAGAAAC
>CAZUHE010000030.1:0-12193 GCA_964620395.1 uncultured Dehalococcoidia bacterium | reverse complement strand
AAACTGATTTGATGACCGTTGGGATTTCCGAAAAACTAATATCGTTTTCCAGAAACCTGGTCACTGCTCCCTCATCTGCACCACATAGAACGGACGTCCACGTGCCCCCTTTCTTTGCATAGGCCAATGCTATATCGAAACATGGGTACCTATCCTTGTCCAAGGTGTCAAAAGTTAGTTTTTGTAGGTCCACTGGGTTAAATCTTGGTATTGAATAATCTGTATGTCTTTTTGGATAGAAGAGCGCATACTGGATCGGCCCACGCATATCAGGTAGGCTCATTTGCGCTTTGGTTGAGCCATCCCTGAACTGAACCATAGAGTGTATTATGCTTTCAGGATGAATAACGACATCTATGTTATCCCAAGGTATGTCGAATAACAGATGAGCTTCAATTACTTCGAACGCTTTATTCATCATTGTTGCCGAGTCAACAGTTATCTTTGACCCCATTTTCCATGTCGGATGTTTAAGAGCTTGGTAGGGTGTCACTTCATGTAATTTATTTACCGGAACATCTCTTAATGCTCCACCTGATCCAGTAATTATCACTTTTTCAACCGGTTGAGTTTCACCTCGTAGACATTGCCATATAGCACTTGGTTCGCTGTCAACAGGTAAGATATTGACGCCATGAGTTTTGGCGTGGGACATTAGAGTTTTACCAGCCATTATGATTGTTTCTTTATTTGCGATTGCGATGTGTTTCCCTGCGGATATAGCTTCAAACGTTGGAACTAATGCGACATATCCTGTAGTTGCTGTGACCACGATATTTGCGTTTTTGATTGATACTATACCGCCGATATTGGTTAAGGTTAAGTCTTTACATTGGAGTGCTAGCTCCTCATCCGGATCACCTTGGAAGGACACATATTGTGGTGCAAACTCGGAAATTTGTGCTTTTAGAAGGTTATGGTTAAGATTCGCTGCCAACCCGGATACTCTTAGGTGGGTTGGGTTGTTTCTTATTACATCAAGAGTTTGAGAGCCCACTGACCCTGTAGACCCCAAAATCACTATGCTTTTTATGTTCCTATCCATTTTATAAAATGATACAAGAGGGCCACATTGAAAACAATCGAATCTAGACGGTCTAATACTCCTCCATGACCTGGTATTATGTTTCCTGAATCTTTAACGCTAGATTGACGTTTCAAAGCTGATTCTATTAGGTCACCAGCTTGTGCAACTATAGGGAATGTCATCGATAGAATAGCTATTTGAAGAACACTTAGATGCAAATGAGGAAGCAAAGTAGATATTAAGGCGAGAGTTACCCCCCCACATATCAGACCAGAAATGGCTCCTTCAATAGTTTTGGAAGGGCTTATTTTATGAAAGAAGGGATGACTACCGAATTTTTTCCCTATCAGATATGCACCGGTATCTGTCATGGACGTTCCAGTAATTAATATTATTAGCCAATATAAGCCTTGATCTAATCCCATAATAAGTGGAGCCTGCATCAATAGACCAGCGGGGTACAATGAGGGGGTCAAAGTGGATAGAGTCTTATTTACGATTGACCCATCCTTGGCACTGGCCATTAACATCCATGACACGGCCAATAGTGATAGTAACGTGAATCCAAGTGTTATAGGGACTGTTTGGTAAGAAGTTGTGCTTAGATAAAAGCCTAGCGCTATTATTAGTCCTGAGAGTAAAGAAGACATCCAAGCATGGGAGTTGAAGTTTCTTGTAGCTAGAAGTCTTGAACACTCTTGGCTAGCGATTAATGAGACCACTAATATGACAGATGAAAATAATAAACCACCTACCAATATTGATAGAACCACTAGTGGTAGTATCACCACGGTGCTTAGTACACGGGTTTTCAATTACCAGACTTCTCCGTTATTTTTGACACCATAACAAAACTAAGATTGTTGTGTCGTTTCTTCTGATATACTGCCAAATCTCCGCCTGCGACTCTCATATATCTCAAAAATATTATTGATTTCCTCTGTGCCTATTTGTTCCCATTGAGATTGTATGGAGTGTAATTCCGAATAGGCAGACTGCCATAAAAATGGGTTGCTTAAACTTATATCAGAGCCTAAGGTGACTATCATATCAGGGTCTGGAAGGTCTTTATATGGAAGCGCTGTCCTGAATGATTCTTCCGTTATAGTCGATTCCGGGGTGTTATTTTCAACCAATTTTTTTATGGCGTGGAGGATTTCTGTTTTTCCGTCATTAAATAATATTAAATTAAGGCTAAGCTCGCTTTTTGTTTCTTTAGAGTTGCCTATTTTTCTGATTCGTAGTCTTGAGCAATTTGAACTGTCTTGCGAATTATAGGAATAGGTTGACAGGCTAAATCTTTTCTCTTCATTAATTTCTGTTTTTATTGATTTTATAAATGAATCCATCGTATGTTGAACTGAGCCTTTGGATTTCTCTAGGTTGGAATGTCTAATTGCCAAAGTTAAGAATTTAGCGCCTTTCTGCATGAAAAAGTCAACCATGTTTACCCAACTTAGGCGCTCATCAACGTTTACGGTCGTTTTACTGTTGGACCTGGATCCATTTGCAAACGAATTTTTGGTTATCAATAATACGATGTGTATAGGTGTTGTGGCTTTTGTGTCGTGCATCGGTCTGTTTGTAGTCTATTATCGTAGAAGAGCCCACCTGTTTAAACTTGCATCACTTCTTTTTCTTTTGCGGATTTCAGTAAATCAATCGCTTCGGAGAAACTGTCGGTTACTTTTTGAAGTTCAGTTTGTGCTTTACGTAGGTCGTCCTGGGAAATTTCCTTATCCTTTTCCATACTTCTGAATGTTTCCAGACTGTCCCGCCGGATATTTCTTGTAGCAACGTTGGCTTGCTCTACAACCCCACCTACTAGCTTGACCATTTCCTTTCTACGTTCTTCAGTTAGTTCTGGTACATTAATCCTGATGATATCGCCATCACTAATTGGGTTAAATCCTAAATCAGACAAGGATATACTCTTTTCGATATCACTTATGGCTTCCTTATCCCATGGCTGTATGACTATGGTCCTAGCTTCTGGAACACTGATTGAGGCGATTTGATTTAAGGAGGTTTTTGACCCATAGTAATTGACCAGCAAAGTGTCAACTAAACCTGTCGAGGCCCGACCAGTTCTAACTTGACTCAAATCCCTTTCTAATGACCCTACAGTTTTTTCCATTCGGCTTTTCGTGTCATTGATCACTTCTGCAATTGTGGCCATGTTAGAACTCCATTGGTTGATGCTTTGTTATACCTCAGAAACTAAAGTACCTATCTTAGCTCCTTCAACAATGCGCGATAAATTCCCCTGCTGGAACAAGTCAAAAACAATAATTGGTACATTGTTTTCCATACACAAAGAGAGGGCAGTGCTGTCCATAACTCCCAGTCGTTTTTCTATGGCATTTATATAGGTTATATGCTCATATTTACTAGCATTTGCGTTTATTTTAGGGTCTTCGTCATATACTCCATCCACATTGTTTTTAGCCATCAGCAAAACATCAGCTTCTATTTCAAGAGCTCTAAGAGCAGCCCCGGTATCTGTAGTCACGAAAGGGTTACCGGTACCAGCTGAAAAAAGAACCACTCTTCCTTTCTCTAAGTGCCTTATTGCTCTTCGCCTGATGTAGGGTTCCGCAACAGCTTGAACATTTATGGCACTGAGTGTCCTAGTGTTTAGGTCATACCTTTTTTCCATCACGTCTTGAAGGGCTAGCGCACTTATAATGGTCGCGAGCATACCTGCATAATCTGCAGTCGCTCTATCCATACCTTCAACTTCAGCCTCTGATCCCCGCCAAATGTTTCCTCCGCCAACGACTATTCCTAACTCCACACCCATATCTGAGACAGATTTTATTTCACTAGCCATGTAATCCAAGGCATCAGGGTCTACACCATGATGCCTCTGACCTTTCAGCGATTCACCGCTTACTTTTAGCAGGACTCTTTTGTATTGGCTTTTAGCCATACGAGGCATTACTCCCCAAGAGAGTATCTTTTGAATCTGCGGACTCTTATGTTCTCTCCCAATTTCCCCACCGTCTCATTTATAAGGTCTTGTATATTTTTTGAAGGGTCTTTAATAAATGGTTGTTGTAGTAAAGAATGCCCCTCCTCTTCGTTCTCTGCAGCACTGTTTGGATTGGATTGGATTGCTTCTACTGTTTTGGGATCCATGGCTGCGACTTGCATAGCTATGTCATGAGCAAGTTTTGAAAATTCTTCTGTCCGAGCAACAAAGTCTGTTTCGCAATTCACTTCAACCATGGCTGCTATCCTACCGCCACTGTGGATGTAGGTTTCAATTAAGCCTTGCTCTGTGTCCCTGTCCGCTTTTTTCGCGGCAGAGGCTATTCCTTTTTCCCTTAAAATAATTTCAGCCTGATCTACATCCCCATTGACTTCGTCTAGGGCTTTCTTACAGTCCATAACCCCGGCACTAGTGCGATTTCTAAGTTCTTTTATTAATTCTGTATTTGTAGCCAATTCCTTCCTGCCAATTTGTAGGAAACTATTTGTTGATGATTTTAAGGTATGTGATTAAGCGTCTTTGGTTTCATCTTCTTTATCATTTTCTTGTTGTGGTGCCTCATCTTCGGGCTCAGATTCTTCTTGAGTATTTTCCGTCAATTCTTCCTCGCTAGCAGTCGAATACGTAACCATGCGGGGTGAACTATCGGATTCTGATCCGTTCTCCTCTTCCCCAGTTTGGCCTGACATTCTTTGGTTATGACCGGCAATGATTGCTGATGACATATGTCCTATAATCAGCCGGATTGATCGGATTGCGTCGTCGTTTCCTGGTATTGGGTAATCGATTAAGTCAGGATTACAATCTGAATCTACTAGTGCCACAATGGGAATGCCAACTCTATTGGCTTCAGCGACCGCTATTTCCTCTTTGCCTATGTCAACTATCAATAAGGCTCCTGGCATTTCTGTCATCTCTTTTATGCCAGAAAGATTCCTGTTCAATCGTTCAATCTCCTCGTCGTAACGTAAGGATTCTCTTTTGCTTAATTGGTTGAATTCCCCTTCGTCTCTTCTTCTTTCCAGACCAACCAGATGGTCTATTCTGGATTGTATTGTCTTGAAATTCGTAAGAGTTCCACCTAACCACCTGTTGTTTACATAGAGTGAATTACTTCTCTCAGATTCCAATTTTATGGTGTCTTGTGCTTGTTTTTTTGTTCCAACAAGAAGAATTTTTTTGCCTTCTGAAGATATTTGTGTCAAGAATTCCGAAGCAGCTATCAAAGTGTTGAGGGTCTTCTGTAAATCTATGATGTGGATGCCATTTCGTTGTGCGAAAATGAAGCGGTCCATTTTTGGATTCCAACGCCTTTTTTGATGACCGAAATGTACTCCAGCCTCCAACAAGGAATTCATGGTTATCTTATTTTCCTGCTTATTGTCGTTTGGCTCCGCATCTACTTGAACAGCTTCTTGGGTCATATGTATTTCTCTTTTATTCTATCTTTGTCTAACTATCTTTATAGCAGTTGTAGGCTTTAAAATTTTTTTCAAAAAATCCGTAAAATTGTATCATGTTGTTCCTAGTTAGGGCAAAGAAAGTTGTAGTGATATATAGCGCTTACCCAGTCTCCCGAATATGTTCGTCCAATATAGTTGCGTAATCAAATGAATTAGTGTTGGGGGTAGTCATGATCAGGGCGTCTTCGCCGTCATCCGTATAATAATTTTTTCTCACCCCTACAGTTTTGAATCCATGTTTTAGATACAAGGATTGAGCTGCTTTGTTTGATGCCCTTACCTCCAAGGTGACATTTATAAACGATTTCTCGAAGCAAATCCTTAAACAATGATGCAGTATGGACCCTCCCACTCCTAGATTTCTGTAATTTCGTCTCACGGCTAGAGTAACAATATGCCCCTCATTGGCCATATTCCATAACCCGAGAATTCCCACTATGAAACTTTGCCCAGACGTCCAGCCAGTATATTTGTTTTGGTAAACCTTGTCGGTTTCATCATTGGCTTTGTGCTGATTCCATTGGCCAGGAAGGAAGCATGAAGCCTCTTTTTTGGATTCGTCAAGTTCTGCAACCAAAAAAATCGAGTTTTGGCGTTTTAATTCTTTTGAAAACGCGGTTGGAGGAAACAGTTCTGGGAAAGAATCTTTTTCGACCACAGCAACTTGGTGCAAATCTTTTTGAATCATTGGGCGTATTTTTAGGGGGATTCTCGTAGATTTATCCAAGCAAAGACTTCTCCTATATGTAGTGTGATTAGTAAATTTTATTCCGATAACTTATAACTTTATGATTTTAATATAATGAATAAAAGATTAAAATTTATGTTTCAAGTAATATATAACATGAAAAAAATGTTAAGAATCAGTTTGTAAACCTATTGCCTTGAAGGCGGTTTTTGCCGATAGTAACTTAAGTAATTTGAAGTGACTTCGGAATTAGTTTTGGAAACGATTGTAAAGGGACTGGTATCTAAAAACGTATGAACCACATCATACGCATAATAGGATATGCGTTTAGACACAAATCAAGACTTTGCCTTGCTTATCTCTCCACCTTCGGAGCGTTGTTATCGTATGCGGTGTTACCTAAATTGTTTGGTGATGCTATAGATAGGATAGCTATCCCACTGCAGGAAGGTAAACCAGTATTAGAATCGGAAATTGTGATTGCAGTATTGCTCATACTGGCGGTGAGTATCGTGAGAGGAGCGATGTCATATGGTCAAACCTTCCTAGCTGAATCTTTATCGCAATACGTGTCTTTCGATTTGAGGAACGAGTTTTACAACAACGTTCAGCATCAAAGTTTCGCTTTTCATGATAAGTACCACACCGGTGCCTTAATGTCTCGAGCTATCACTGATGTTGAAAATATACGCATGTTTATCAACATGGGCCTTGTGAGGGCTCCCTACTTTATCAGTCTGTTTTTCGTGGTGGGAGGCATTTTGATAGTGATGGACTGGAAATTAGGGCTTATCAGCGCCAGCTTCATGCCAATTGTGGCTATATATACCAGTCATGTTAGGTTGAAGATGAGAGCCATATGGTTGAAAGTGCAGGAGATGATGGCAGAATTGAGTGTAACGCTCCAAGAAAATTTTTCTGGGATAAGGGTTGTAAAAGCCTTTGCTTCTGAGGATTACGAAGAGACAAAGTTCCAGGAAAAGAGCACGATAGTTGCCGATACATATGTCCAAGCTGAGCAACTTCGGGCTTCAAGTACTTCTTTTATGTTGTTCACCTTTTTGTTTTCTATTGGGTTAATTCTCTTTTTTGGTGGAAGAAGTGTGATTAATGGCAATATGACTCCAGGAGAGTTGGCCCAGTTCATTTTCTATTTGCAGATATTATCGATGCCTGTAAGGATGATGGCACTTCTCGTCAATGCGTATGCTCGTGCTGCCTCAGCTGGGGAAAGGTTGTTTGCAATATTGGATTCCGAATCTCCAGTGAAAGAAAAACAAGATGCGGAGGTAATGTCCGACGTAAAAGGGCATGTGGTTTTTGACAATGTCAGTTTGGAATATGAAAACGGCAAGAAAGTCTTAGATGGTATAAATATTGAAGCAAATCCTGGCGAGGTTATAGCTTTGCTAGGGCCCCCGGGTAGCGGTAAATCCAGTTTGATAAACATGTTACCCAGATTTTATGATCCAACGGAAGGTGAGATAACAGTTGACGGGAAAAATATCGACCAGTTTGACCTTAAGTCACTCCGTAAAAACATCGGCATGGTTCAACAAGATGTTTTTTTGTTTACAGCCTCGCTCAAAGAAAATATTGCTTATGGTCAAGAAAATGCTTCTGATGATGAAATAGAAGCTGCTGCACAGGCTGCCCAGATGGACGAGCACATCCAATCACTGGAGGATGGCTATGAAACTGCTGTGGGAGAAAGAGGTTCGACTCTATCAGGTGGTCAGCGACAAAGAATGTCTATAGCACGTGCTTTGTTAATCGACCCACCTATATTGATTCTTGATGATTCAACATCGAGTGTAGATGCAAATACGGAAGATCAAATTAGGACGGCCATGGAGTCCGTCATGACGAATAGAACAACATTCGTTATTGCTAATCGTCTAAGTACCGTTCACAAAGCTGACAAAATTATTGTTCTGGACCAGGGCAAAATTGTTCAGGAAGGGACCCATAAATCTCTTCTCGAGTCTGAAGGTTTGTATAAGGAAATATATGAACTTCAACTTAGGCCTCAAGAAGAAGTATTTAGGGAAATAGATTTGAATCGAGATGCCTCAGATAATGGTAAGGTGGTGACTTCATGATGAGAGGAGGAGGATCGAGTTTTGGTGGGCAATCCGCCTCTAGAGGTCAAGTTGATGAGGAAGTATATGGTTCTGTTTATGATCAAAAGGTTATTCTGCGACTTTTCCCATACCTAAAGCCATACAGGAAAATGGTCATAATAGCTGCCATATCGATGCTCATATATACCTTCACTATGGTTGCCGTACCATGGGTCATTGCCAAAGGAATAGATGGTTATATACAGAAAAATGACTTAAACGGGTTAACATGGATTTTTGGGTTTTTTATATTTATCGCTTTTGTGAACTGGGGATCTAATTTCCTACAACAGTACGCCATGGAGAGAGTGGGCCAAGGAGTGTTGTACAGTCTGAGAAGGGATTTGTTTGCACATGTCCAGAAGCAATCAATGAAGTATTTTGATAATACTGAAGTTGGGAGGTTGATGTCACGTGTACAAGGTGATGTTGGTCAACTACAAGAATTTGCATCTCTGGCTGTCATGAGCATGGGAGAATTCCTCAGTTTGATTGGTATTGTTATTGCTTTGATGATTATGAATATGGAGCTTGCTCTGATAACTATGGTTGTGTTGCCGATGCTAGTTGGCATTATGATTGTTTGGCAAAAATTTGCCAAAAGATCATTCATAGCAGTCCGATTAAAAATAGCTATAGTTAATGGCGCATTTAACGAGAATATATCGGGTGTAAAAGTTGTACAGAGTTTGAATCGTCAGGAACGAAACCTTGAGATATTTGGCGATAAAAATCTAGATCATCGGAAGGCTAATGTTAGAGCGGGAAAATTCACGGCTGGCTTGATGCCAGGAGTAGAAATTTTAACCGCTGTTTCAATCGGACTTGCTCTTTATTTTGGTGCCCGTATGGTTGGGGGAGGAGCTCTGGAGATAGGTGTTCTAGTTGCTTTTGTAATGTACATACAGCGATTTTTCGATCCTATAAGAAACCTAACCATGCAATATACGCAGCTCCAAAGATCAATGGCATCCGGTTCGAGAATTTTTAGTTTGATGGATACTGAACCTGATCTTGTCGATAAGAAAGATGCAAAGGAAATGCCTGTAATAAAAGGAGACATTGCATTCAAAGATGTGAGGTTCAGTTATGTTGAAGGTGAGGAAGTTATAAAGGGGATTAACCTCAACATCAAGGCCGGTGAAACAGTAGCGATTGTTGGGCCCACTGGGGCTGGCAAGACAAGCCTAATATCTTTACTGGGGAGATTTTATGACATAAAGGATGATGAAGGCACCATAACCATTGATGGTATAAATACTAAGGATGTTATTAGGAAATCTATGGTGAGTCAGATGAGCATGGTACTTCAAGAACCTTATTTGTTTTCAGGTACTGTTAGAGAAAACATAAAATATAATCATGTCGACGTATCAGATGAGCAGATGGTTGGTGCAGCTACTGCCGTTGGGGCGGATAAATTCATAAGAGATTTAGGCAAAGGGTACGATACATATCTTTCCGAACGTGGTAGTAATCTTAGCCTTGGTCAGAGACAATTAATCAGTTTCGCAAGAGCCATTGTTGCAAATCCTCGAATACTAATTTTGGACGAAGCCACAGCAAATATAGACAGTCACACAGAAGTTATGATTCAGTCTGCCTTGCGGGAATTATTAAAAGACAGAACGGCTATCGTGATAGCTCACAGATTATCCACTATCAGAGGTGCTGATAAAATACTTGTGATGGAAGATGGGAGGATAGCAGAGTCCGGGAATCATGAAAGTTTGATGGCTTCGGACGGGCTATATTGTCATCTTTACAACATGAATTTTTCTGTAATGGAATCTCAGGCTAAAAAGTAATATTTTCTCTTGACAGTTGATGTGTCAATGTTGGCAGGTCCCATCCAGTAATCATAAGATGTTCATGTACTGGAATTGAACTATAATTTGTTCACCGTAGGAAATTTTGCTGAATATTCTTACAAACCAAATTGAGAGTAAATACATTGAAAATATATTTTTGTCCTGAATGTGGTGGATACACGCTTGGGCCAGCTTCGTCCTGCGATGAATGTCAAACCGAACTTCCGAGTGATTCGTGGGCGGAGGTAACAGAAGAAGAATTGCAACAGTTAGAATATGCAGATGACTTTGTTATTCCCTCGGGTTTACCTGCCTGGGAATATGATGTAGTGAAGTTTAAGACCGATTTGGAAGAAGGAGGGCCGGTCTATACATCAAACCTACTCAAGAGGATGGGGGATAAGGGTTGGGAATTGGTTGATATTACGACCTTGGACGGTCAGGGTAACAAATACGGTATTTTCAAACGTGCTTGGGAAGAGGGATATCAGGAACGATGATGGTTTTTTCAAATTTTGGTTCATTGCTCTTTGGATGAGATACAACGGACGAGATTACGCATTTTTAATTGTGAAATGATTTGTACTGATTTTTTTTGAAGTCGTTAATGATGTTGTCATCGTGAGGGAATGGCAGATATGGCAGGGTGTTGATATCGAACCAAGCCACCTCTAACGTTTCATGGTTTGGGATGGGATCCTTATCGTCCAAGGGTGTTGCTTGGTAGACTGCTAATATGACAGGTCCTATTCCTGAATAAACACCTTGAAGTTTATTAATTTTCACAGCAAGAGTAGTTTCTTCTTTTACTTCTCTACGGGCGGCCGCCTCCACTTTTTCACCTCTGTCAACATAGCCAGAAGGAAAACTCCACTTCCCAAAGTGAGGCTCTATGGCTCTTTTAACGAGCAAAAGTAGATTTTGTTTGTGGACAAGAATTACGGCTGCAATTTTTGGATCGGCATAGACTATTCGTTTGCAATCTTTGCAGTAAAGCCGTTGTATTCCCTCTAAGTTGAGTGTTTGAAGCGCTTTTCCGCATTGGTCGCAAAATTTGATTACTGATGCCATATTTAGTTTTCCGATTGCCTTTGTTTGGTAAGGCCTAATATGCTTCTACAAATGGTTAATGATGATGATTAGTATAATCATTGCAATGATTATACTAATCAAAGAATCTACTTCTAGGGATTAAAGTTTTTGAATATATCAAAACAATTGGCGGAAAGTTTAGACAGAAACCAGTTGGATGCAATTCGTTTAATTGGCTCTACATGTGACTTAAAGCAAGTAAAGGCTTTTCTTGTTGGTGGTACTGTCAGAGATGTTGTGCTTGGTGGTGACGTTCGTGATATTGATATAGCCATGGAATGCCATCCCAGCGTCGTTACGAATGGCATATCTTCAAACACTGAGTTGAAAGTTATATCAGAGTCTACTTTTGGTACCCAGAAGGTGGAGATAGGGGATGTAAAAATTGACCTGGCCATGACCAGAACGGAGGAGTATTCAGATCCTTCAGTACTTCCTAACGTATCACTGTCGGTCATCTTAGAGGATCTTAAACGCCGTGATTTTACGGCTAATTCTATTGCTATGTCTATCTCTCATGCCTGTTGGGGTCAAGTACTAGATCCGATGAATGGGTTGCTGGATATTCAAAAGAAACAGATACGGGTTTTACATGATAAGAGTTTTGAAGATGATCCTACCAGAATATTTAGAGCTGTTAGGTATGCCAAACGGTTAGGTTTCACGATTAATCCGTCCACAGACAAATTAATGACTGACTCGGTTCGATATATGCATAATCTTTCAGGATCAAGAATTGTTAATGAGCTTGCTTGCGTTTACTTGGAACCTTGTGTCGTTTCTATATTGAAAGAATTGGTCGAGTATAGAGTGTTGGAAAATATCAAAAAAAATTGGGTTTTAACTGATCGGATGTTATCTTCTGTCCGAGAGTTAAACAAATCTACTTTTTCTGATGTCAATTCATTTCTTGTTGTTTTGGCGGCAGGATTTAATGAGATTGATAGAGAGGACTTATGTTTTCGTCTGAATTTGGATAATGTGGCCAAAAAAG
>CAZUHE010000029.1:0-12617 GCA_964620395.1 uncultured Dehalococcoidia bacterium | reverse complement strand
TGTTAGGCAAACCGCTCGAGGCTATGCTCACAGGTGATGAAATAAGAAGTGCTCTTGAAGCTATGGGAGATTGGCCCATGGATGAATATGTGTCCAACAAAGTTAAAGAATACGTACCACGGGTTCACAGGTCTTTTCACGAGACAGCAAGAGAATTTATAGATTACGTGGCTCCTGACGATGATATTAATTACACGATTATGGGCATGTTGATACTTGAAGAATTTGGCCCTGACTTCACCCATGATAATGTTCAAGATTTGTGGCTTAAACACCTCAATTTTCACACAACTTTTGGCCCCGAACGTACGACTTTACTGCGTTCTGGTATGGAATCGTTAGATCGATTTACATTGGCATCTTTTCTTGAAAAAGGTGGAGTTGGAAGAAGGGATCATGGACAGCAAACCCCCGGGCATTTAAAGATGTTCCACAATTTTTTGAATCCTGGTGATGAATTGTGTGGAGCAGCAATTAGAGCTGATGCTTATGGTTATGCTTGTCCAGGTCGACCACAGGATGCTGCTAATATGGCTTGGAGAGATGCCAGTTTCACTCATAACAGAACTGGTATATATGGCACCATGTTTATAGCAGCAGCCATCGCAGCTGCCCAAGTTGTCAGTGATCGTATGGAAATAATTGAAATTGCTCTTCAGTACGTTCCCCAAAAAAGTCGGTTTCATGAGAGAGTGTCGGCATGTCTTGATGTCATTAAAGATTCAAATACTTGGGAAGAGGGGTATGAGAGGATTAATGACAAATACGGTGAATATGGCCATTGTAGGGTTTATCTGGAATCGGGAATGCTGATAAACACATTAAAATTTGCGGAAAATGTTGGGCATGGAATATGTATTCAGGTTAGTCAGGGGGCCGACACTGACAGCTATGGAGCTACAGCAGGATCTTTACTAGGTGCTTATTTTGGTCCCGGGTATTTAGAACAACGCTGGCTGGAACCATTTAACGATGATATTCATTCCGGTATGGCATGGTTTTTTGAACGTTCATTAAGTAACTTAGCAGTGAGGATGGGGGAGCTTCCAGGCAAAATAACCCCACAATTGGCCTAGACTGAGGCCATAGGAATATTCACTGCAAAAACTGAAGGATGATGTGTGCTTTGGACCCTAAGATAAAAATAGGATTAATTGGTTGTGGCGGGATGGCACGGAACCATCTTCGTAGAATGCTTGACGGTTTTCAAAACACCGACATTCTGGCTGTCAGCGAACCTTCAGATGAGGCTTATTCGGAAACGGCTAAGCTTTTTCGTGACAAGGGAAGAAAAGCGCCAGTTAATGTAAAGAGCTTGTCTGACTTTTTGGAACATTACGCTTCTCAACTTGATGCTGTAATGATCATCACTCCGCACGCTTTGCACTACACTCAAGCAGTAGCATGCCTGAGAGCTGGATTAGATGTGTTTATGGAAAAGCCCATGGTTATGAATGCGGCTGAGGCGAAAGCTCTTATAAAAACCAGAGATGAAACCAAGAGATTGGTTGTTGTAGCGTTTCAAGGGAGCTTATCTCATCATGTCAGAAGAGCAGTTGGCTTGATAAAGGCTGGAGATATAGGAAAGGTTTCTAATATTTCCGGAAACATTTGGCAAAACTGGATGGACATGGGAGGTTGGCGTCAGCAACCGGATGTCTCAGGAGGGGGTTTTCTTTTTGATAGTGGGGCCCATATGCTTAACACCATTTCTGATCTGGCGACCGAAGAATTCGAAACAGTATGGGCTGTAATATCAAATGAAGGTAGCCCCGTTGATATAACTGGAATGGTCATGGGAAGGTTAGTATCAGGCACGTTGGTGACAATAAACGCATGTGGAAACACTGTCCCTTCCTGTGCATCTGATATAAGAGTCTACGGGACTCATGGAATTCTGAGGACAGGTGCCTGGGGTGAGAGATTGCATGTTCTTCGGCAGCAGCCTAAGGATACTAAGGATCTTGAATTTGGGAGAGATGCAGGATGGGAGAGAATCCAAGTGCCAGAATCCAAGGGGGTTTGGCAAGAATTTTTGGATGTTAAATTTGGGCATGTTGAGAATCCGTCTCCTCCTGAACTTGGGTTACGTATGGCACGTCTATGGGATGCTATTAAGGAGTCTTCTGACAATTCAGGTCGTCCTGTTCATGTTTTGAAGTAAAAAAGGGTTGAGTTTATGTCAAATTTGGTTCGAGTAACTGTTTGGAATGAGTATCGCCATGAAAAGCTTGAAGATCATGTAGCTGAAATTTATCCCCGTGGTATGCATTCTGCGATTGGGGATTATCTCGAAGAAGAAGGATTTTCTGTTACTACTGCTACTTTGGATGAGCCGGAACATGGTTTGACTGAGGAGGTACTGGAACACACGGATGTTCTCACATGGTGGGGGCACATGGCACATAGAGAAGTGAGCGATGAGGTTGTTGAGCGGATTCATCAGAGAGTACTGGATGGTATGGGCTTGATAGTGTTGCATTCGGGCCATTATTCGAAAATATTCAGGAAATTGATGGGCACGAGTTGCGGGTTATATTGGCGCACAGCCTCAGAGAGTGAACGCATATGGGTTGTGAATCCAGCACATCCCATAGCAGATGGATTAGGGGAATATTTTGAAATTCCACGTGAAGAGATGTATGGAGAACCTTTCGATATACCTGAACCAGACTCATTAGTCTTTGTTAGTTGGTTTGAAGGAGGGGAAGTATTTAGAAGCGGATGTTGCTATTTCAGAGGGCATGGGAAAGTGTTCTACTTCAGGCCAGGGGAGCAAATATATCCTACTTATCATCAACCAGAAGTGTTGCGAGTGATTTCAAATGCGGTTAAGTGGGCTTCTCCTTCCAATGGTATTGCCCAACGCTCAACTAACCGACTTATGCCTGCTCCAAGAGAAGTGATTAATAGAACGACCCCGATTGAAAATCTAGGAGATAAAAGTCAGTCCAAGGAACGTTCCTCTACAAGAGCTTCCGATATGGAGTCCTCTGGATCTGGCCAGTAAATTTAACCCAATTTTAGAAAAGAATATTTATTTGAGGAGCTGCTATGTCAGATTTGCCGAGAGTTACTGTATGGAATGAAAATCGCCATGAAAAGCTTGATGAAGAGGTGGCACGAATATACCCGGAAGGAATGCATGCTCCAATAGCGAAGCATCTTGAGGAGAATGGATTCTCGGTGAGAATAGCTACGTTAGATGATCCTCAACACGGTTTAACCGAAGAGGTACTCGAACAGACAGATGTGCTAACGTGGTGGGGACACAAAGCTCATTTTGAGGTTGATGATGAGGTGGTAGAACGGGTTCATCGAAGAGTTATGGATGGAATGGGTATGGTGTTTCTACATTCGGGGCATTACTCGAAAATATTCAGGAAATTGATGGGGACAACCGGTGGCCTGCATTGGCGCACATCGGGGGAAAAAGAACGAATATGGGTAGTTAATCCTGCTCATCCTATCGCGGAAGGTTTGGGCGAATATTTTGAAATATCCCAAGAAGAGATGTATGGAGAGCCTTTTGGTATTCCGGAGCCAGATTCTCTGGTATTTATCAGCTGGTTTGAGGGAGGGGAAGTCTTTCGCAGTGGGTGTTGTTACTACAGGGGTCGCGGTAAAATATTTTACTTTAGACCCGGGGAACAGATATATCCAACTTACTTTCATCCTAAGGTTTTGCATGTTATAAAAAACGCCGCTAAATGGGCCGCTCCCAGTGACGGGATAATAGATAGATCTTCATCACAAGGCCAGGTTGATCCCTATAAGATTGACTTGATAAATCGTCCTGAAGGAATAAAGTGGGGCACTCAGGATTAATATCACAATAGTGCGCATCATTGTGTTAAAGGAAAGTTGAGGTAATAGCATGGATAGAAAAATCAAAATGGGTATGGTTGGTGGAGGGAGAGATGCCTTTATCGGTCCAGTTCATAGGATGGCCGCTCAAATGGACAATAAGATAGAACTGGTGGCAGGAGCATTTAGTAGTACACCAGAAAAATCTCGATTGAGTGGACGGGATTTATTATTGGCTGAAAATAGAATTTATGATGATTACATCCAAATGTTTCAACGAGAAAAAGAATTACCTGAGGGTGAAAGGATTGATTTTGTGTCAATTGTTACGCCCAATAACTCTCATTATCCCATTGCAAAAGAGGCTTTGTTATCAGGGTTTCATGTGGTCTGTGACAAACCAATGACGATGAATCTTGATGAAGCGATGGCTCTTAACAAGGAAGTGAATGATTCCGGTCTTATTTTTTGTTTAACGCACAATTACACAGGCTATCCAATGGTAAAGGAAGCGCGCCAAATTGTTATGAACGGGGATATAGGTATGATTCGCAAGGCCGTTGTTGAATATCCTCAAGGTTGGTTAGCCGACGCATTGGAAAATACTGGGAATAAGCAAGCAGCGTGGCGTTCGGATCCTGTTTTTGCAGGTGCCTCCTCGTGTATGGGAGATATAGGGACTCACTGTGCCAATCTAGTTGAATACATAACAAATCTTTCTATTACAGAGATTTGCGGTGATTTAACTACATTTGTGCCGGGAAGAAAGTTAGATGATGATGGAAGTGTTCTATTGAGGTTCGACAGTGGTGCGAGGGGGATATTGTGGGCTAGCCAAGTGGCGATCGGTATGGAAAACGGTTTGAACATAAGAATTTACGGTGAAAAAGGTACATTGGAATGGACACAGGAAGAACCTAATAGTCTTTGGGTGAGATGGTCAGATAAGCCAGTCGAAATTCGTAGAACGGCAACTGATTTCGTAGGAAGTGCTGCCTCTTCCAACGTACGTTTGCCAGCAGGGCATCCTGAAGGGTATATCGAAGCTTTTGCAAATATTTACAGGGCCTTTGCTGAGGATCTATCGGGAATTATTGACGGAACTGACGATCATAACCCCTCAAAGGACTATCCGGGATCAAAAGACGGTCTACGTGGGATGTCTTTTTTGGATGCTGTTGTTAGAAGCAGAGCCAGTGATGACAAATGGATTTCCTTGAACTAAACGAATTCAATATGCTGATGCCATTGGAATTGCCTAACCGGACTAAAAATGGAGTGTCAAATGGACATTAACCAGATTGTGATCGTAAAGCCAGGTCATGTTGAACTTCAAAAATCGACTTTGGCGGAAGAACTAGAACCATTCGACGTTCTAGTCAAAACGGAGCACTCAATAGTTAGTGCTGGTACCGAAGGTTCTAGCTTTACCGGCCTTATTGAGGAGGTTGAGAAATATTTCAATCGTCCATATCCGAGTAAAACGGGTTATGGAAATCTAGGAGAGGTAATGTCAGTAGGGGACTCGGTAACAATGTGTAAACCGGGTGATAGGGTATTAAGTTTTTCTTCTCATGCAAGCCACGTTAAGGCGGACTCGTCTAGAATGGCTCTACCTGTACCAAAAGATGGAGATCCATTGGATTTAGTTTTTGCACGTATGGCAGGAGTGAGTATGAGCGCACTTCGCTCATCCACTGTTCAACCTGGTGATACTGTCCTGGTGATTGGGATGGGGCTTGTGGGAAACTTCGCCGCCCAAATATTTCAACTATCTGGGGCAAATGTAATGGTTGCAGATATATCCGATCTAAGACTTGAAAAGGCACGAGAATGCGGGATCGCAAACACTTTAAATAATGATAAACATGATTTGGAAGAGGCGGTGATGGATTGGACTGATGGACAGGGTGCCCGTATTGTCGTGGAGGCCATAGGTATCAGTGAGCTGATCGCTCAGGCCGCCTCCATTACTAGTAGACATGGCGAACTTATCTTACTGGGAACTCCAAGGGCTCACGCGGTATTCGATGCTACAGCAATGCTCTTGGATATACATATGAGGGCGATAAAGATGATTGGAGCTTTGGAATGGACCTGGCCTCAAAATCCAGTTCAACGAGCCAGAGATATTACTGCAAATTACAAATTGCTTGTAGATTGGATTTATAGTGGGAAATTACTTACCCGTCCGTTGCTAACTCACGTTGCAAAACCGGGGGAATGTCAAGATATTTACGAAGGTCTCACTAGAAACAAAGATGAATACATGAGTGCGGTCTTTGATTGGACTTAAAATCCGCTTCTCGGTAAGAGAGTGATTAATGGGAAAAGCCCACTCCTACGTGGTCTAGGAACCGTTGGCCCATCCTCCATCGATAACATGTGCCTGTCCCGTAGTGAAGGCGCTTGCATCGGATGACAAGTATAAAGCTAGAGAAGCTATCTCATCAGCCTCACCGACCCGCCCCATGGGTTGGCGATTGATAAAATTAGAATGTGCTTTTTCGTAATCGCCAGTATCCCTAAGTCTCTGATGCATTGATGGAGTATTTACTGTGCCTGGGCATATGCAATTACAGCGTATGCCATTCTTAACGAAGTCCCTGGCAACAGATTTGGTCAGTCCGATTACCGCTGCTTTTGTTGTTCCATAAATGAACCGGTCAGGGGCGGCCAGTATGGATGAAGCAACTGAAGAAATATTGACAATTGACCCTTTTCCCTTCTTCAACATGCCCGGGATAGCAGCCTGGATTCCGTGAAACATAGCTTTGACGTTTAAATCTACTGCAAAAGAAAATTCTTCATCGGTAGCGTCTAATATATTGCCATGGTTAACTATTCCCGCACAATTAACCAGTACATCTGGATTGGCTTTTTTTATCATGGATTGAAACTTTTTCTTGTCCGTCACGTCCAACTGATAGGTTTCTGCGCCCTGTAGTCCGTCTAATAATTGCAGGTTAATATCTGTAGCGGTTATAGAAGCGCCTTCAGAAATAAATCTTTCCGCGATAGCACGTCCAATTCCTTGTCCAGCTGCTGTTATAAAGATTTCCTTGCCGTTTAATTCCATATGTTGTCCCGTTTGAGCCTATTTAACTCCATGTTCTGTCATGTGAATCGAGATCGTTCCACTCATCAGTGGGTTCAAACAGACCTCCCGGATATATGGACATATTATCGGAGGGTACTGCCAAGTGTTCTGCGATTGCTTCTTCATTTAATTCTATACCAAGACCAGGTGCATCAGGTATGGATATCGAACCATTGTGAACTATCTGCCCGTTCATTCCTTCAACAAGGTCATCCCACCAGGGTAAGTCCACCGAGTGCATTTCTAGAGCTAGAAAATTATCGATTGCTGCTGCGCAATGAGCATTTGCCATTGCTACGACCGGTGATCCTGCCTGGTGGAGGGCTATTGCTATACCAGATTCATAACAATAATCGGCGATTTTTTTGGTTTCCATGATTCCCCCTGAAGTTGCAAGGTCAGGGTGCATTATGGAAACTGCTTTGGCTTC
The DNA here is from genome assembly GCA_964620395.1 of uncultured Dehalococcoidia bacterium. GTDB lineage: Bacteria > Chloroflexota > Dehalococcoidia > Lucifugimonadales > UBA826 > CAZUHE01. Next base: position 5,280 of record CAZUHE010000029.1, on the reverse strand, counting down.
GACTAGAGGTTCAAACCCCTCCTTCATATATATATCTTCCCCAGTGCAAACAGGGGTTTCGACCGAATCCTTTAGTCGTTTCCACTGATCTACGTATTGCCACGGTATCATGTCCTCGTACCAGGCTAACGTATATTTATCCAAAGCTTTTCCAATCCTTATACAGTTCTCCACTCCCATATGACCGAAATGGTCGGAGGCTATAGGAACTTCATACCCCACTATATCTCTCACGGTTTCAACATAATTACATAATTCATCGATGCCTTGATCTGTTACCTGTATTCCCGTGAACGGGTGCATCACAGTAGCTGATTCCTGTATTTCTTTTTGATTTACCACACCACCTTTTCGTGATGCGGCTATTTGTACTCCAATATCCATTTTCAGGAATTCGAACCCTTTATCCAGTCGGCTTTTCAACAAAAGTCCCATTTCTTTTGGATCTTTCTTGGAAGGGGTATCTGCATAGCATTTTACTGTGTCTCTATACTTGCCGCCGACCAACATATAACAAGGAACTCCCCATGCTTTACCTGCGAGATCCATTAAGGCCATCTCTACCCCACAAACTCCTCCTCCTAGCCTGCCGTGACCACCAAATTGCTTTAATTTTCGTATCAGTCTGTCGATGTCGCAAGGATTCTCTCCGAGCAATCGACTTTTTAACATCAGAGCGTAACGGGCGCTGGCACCATCCCTGACTTCGCCCAGTCCTACAATGTCTTGATTTGTGTAGATCTTGATAATTGGCCATCGCCATCCACCATGACCTATGACTGCTATTCTCATATCAGTTATTTTCAGATCCGATGGGTTGGAATGGGTGTTAAATGCGCTAGTATTGATCAATTTTTATACCTGTTATTCATAACCTGATTTCTTTAACTGTTTGATTTTTGGATTTTCCAGTTTGCGAAGTCTTTTTCCATTAGTTCAGAAAATGGCCGATCAACTTCTCCTGGAGTGTAGACACCCTCACTTATGCGGATTTGTCCAAATTCATCTCGCAGCCTTATTTCCTCGGATGTTTCCACTACCTCCTTGGCGAGATGAGGAGGTATAAATATCACTCCTGTTATTGTGCCCAAAACGATGTCTCCAGGAAGACAAGTCGCTTCCCCAATACGGGTTATTCCATTGATTTCTGACAAGGTGACGTCAGCTATGGCACTCGGGTCGTATCCTTTGACAAATGCGTTGAATTGTTCAAATTCCATGATACCTTGAGTGTCTCGTATGCCACCATCGACGACCATACCTCTTCCTGTGTTGGTCATTATGGCTGTTGCGAGATTATCTCCAGCGAAAGTTCCGTCACGTACTTTGCCGAATAGGTCGACGATAATCACATCGTTTTCAACTAACTCATCGATGACCCAGGAGTTTTGTCCGCCAATACGACCCTCTGTTTCAATGAGACTATTTATCGATTCCTCTAGATCTACTCTCGAGGGGACAAACCGACATGTTACCGCTCTTCCGACCAATACTTTATGTGGGTGTAATATTTTCCAGTCAGCAGCGAAGCTATGATGATATCCGTGAGTTTTGAGAACTCCCCAGGCTTCCTCAGTGGTAACCGCTTCCATTCTTTGTAATATGTCGTCTTCTACAAGAGGTCTACCGTTTGGATCTCGTGGTCCGATCCATTGATTTGTGAGGTGCCTAATATTTTCTGGGTTTGTTAAATTCATGTTTTTCCTATTTAAAATTGTCTTTGGGTACTCACGAAAATGATGTCAGTATACTAATGATTATTGCCGATGTTAAATCTTTTTGTGCGAGTGATTCCTATAACTAGTTTCTTCATCCTGTAGAATCTTAAAAGTTAAGTTATCCCTGCGACATTTTTATGTTTGCTTATGTAAGCCGGTGGTCTCAAACAAACGAGGAGACTTTTTTGCCTAAATTAAGAAGCTATTTCAATGCATTGAGGACAACTCGGATTTTGATCAATGGTTTTTGAAAGTTTACGGAGAAAAAAGGATGAAGTTTTTTATGGATGGTGGGTTGTTGCTGCCTGTAGTCTTGTAAATGCTTTTGGTGGTGGGGTGTATTTTTATGGATTCTCTGTGTTCTTTTTACCAATTAAAGAAGCCTTAAAAATAAGTAGTGCTTCTACTTCCTTGATCTTTTCACTGTCTCGAGCAGAAGGGGCTCTGGAAGGCCCATTAGCAGGGTATTTGATAGATCGATTCGGGCCACGCAAAATACTAACAATTGGGGCCATAATCGTTGCTGTGGGTTATGTTTTACTCAGCCAAGTTAATAGCTTTATTTGGTTTCTAATCATTTATCTTGGGGTTTTGTCGTTGGCATTCAATGCATCTTTTTCGGGTTCCACAATGGCGGTGGTAAATAATTGGTTTGTTAGACGTAAAGGGCTGACTATGGCGATTTCGATTGCCGCTTACAGCTTGGGAGGATCTATCTTTGCTCCTTTGTTGGCGATTGGTATTCAAAATATCGGATGGCGGGGGACTATGGTGTTAACTGGAATTATGGTCGCGGCCGTCGTCATTCCCTTTGCACAATTATTACGTCCTTCACCTGAATCAATGGGATTGTTGCCAGATGGAGACGTACCTGTCGAGGATGTTTCTTCCGATGTTGTATCCAACGGAAGATTGGAAGAAGCTAATGATTTTACGGTCAGTGAAGCTTTAAAGACGAGTTCGTATTGGTTGTTGGCGGTGGGTACCATGCTGCGTACCGGAACTCTCGGGACACTTATTGTGCATTTCGTGCCGATGATGGTTTGGAAAGGTCATTCGGAACAAACTGCAGCTGTGATGTTGGGCATGATGGCCTTTTTGAGTATACCAACCAGGATAGGTTTAGGTTATTTGGGAGATAGCTGGTCACGGACTAAGATATTGTCAGGTGGTATGGCTTTGGGCGCTTTATGTTTAATTTTGTTGCAAAACGCCAACAGCCTGTTGATACTCTGGCTCTTTATATCCATATTTTCTTTTGTTGAAGGATTGAGCGCGTTGAACTGGGCATTAGTTGGTGATTTCTTCGGGAGAAAGAGGTTTGCTACGCTTCGTGGAATACTTAGTCTTGTCTACAGTTGGGGGATGATATTGATGCCAGTGATTGCTGGGACAATTTATGACAGAACCGATAGTTACAACATCGTGATATGGATTTTCATGGCTATGTACGTGGTTGGGGCGATTATTTTCTTGATAATTCGCAAACCCACACTCCCAGCCAGACAAATAAATCTTACTCAGTAAAATTTTTATTTGAGGTGTTTAAAATATGGGACCTAAAAAGCCAAACGTAATATATATTCTAGCTGACGATATGGGGTATGGGGATATTGCTTGCAATAATCCAAACTCCAAGATACCCACGCCAAACTTGGATCGAATGGCGAGTATGGGACTTCGATTCTCCGATGCTCACGCTGGGTCGAGTGTATGCACTCCCAGCAGGTACAACATACTGACAGGGGATTATGTTTGGAGGTCGAGATTAAAAAATGGGATAGTTTGGGAATGGGATGGACCCGTTATAAGTGAAGACCAGGTCACAGTTGCGAGTTTTCTCAAAAGTAACGGCTATGAAACAGCGTGCTTTGGTAAATGGCATTTGGGATGGGATTGGCCAACCATTGATGGTAGCCATCCAAATGACACTTTGGAATATGGTAGTCGCGACGCGGATAAGAGGAGGGATTTTGGTATTTCAAATATTGACTATGAAAAGCCTATTTCGGGTGGGCCGATTGACAAAGGATTTGACTCGTATTTTGGAGTTGATGTTCCAAATTTTCCTCCTTACACATGGTTTGAAGATGATCGATTAACGGATATACCCACTGTAAACAAACCTGCTGAGTTATATGGAAACTCAGGTTTAGCGCAACCTGGATGGAAATTGGAGAACATGATTCCAGAGTTCACTCGCCGTGTAGTGAGCTTTATAGAATCTAAGGAATCCCGCGGGGGAACAACTCTCCATGAGCCCTTTTTTCTTTATTTCCCGCTGACTTCTCCTCATTCTCCTGTTGTACCCAACAAGTCTTTTCAAGGACTAAGTGGCGCTGGGAACTACGGTGATTTTGTTTGCGAGGTTGACTGGGTTGTTGGACAGGTTATAGATGCGCTTGCAAGGACTGGATTAACAGAGGATACATTGTTGATATTCACTAGTGACAATGGACCGGAAGGGCGTACCCCAGACGATGAAGGCGTATATGAAAGAATCCAGACGTATGACCATTTTAGTATGGGAAATTTTAGAGGTATAAAAAGAGACTTATGGGAAGCGGGCCACAGGGTTCCTTTTTTAGCCTCTTGGCCTGGAGTAGTTGAACCGGGTGGTGTATGTGATGAACTTGTTGGGTTGGGTGATTTACTCGCAACGTGTGCTGATATATTGGGCAAGACTTTACCGGTAGGGGTGGGTAAAGACAGTATTAGCATGTTGCCCTTACTGACCGGAGAAACCGCAATAAAAAAAAGGGAATATGCGATACACCACAGCATGTCTGGAAAATTCGCGGTTCGAAAAGGAAAATGGGTTTTACTGAATACTGCAAATGGGGGAGACAATGAGGAACCACAGTGGTTCAAGGAATTGCGTGGTTACAACGATAATGATGCTCCCGGAGAATTGTATGATCTGAGTTCAGATATATTGGAGTCAAATAATTTGTATTTCCAACATAAAGATGTAAGCAAGGAGCTCCATGACATATTACTGGAGGCATTGGAAGGGTCTGGTGTTGAATCCCATTTTGTCGGGGATGTTGAACCGATAGCTTAGTTACAGTCTGTTTTGGCAGGGGTGGCAGGGATCGAACCCACGACCTTTGGTTTTGGAGACCAACGCTCTACCAACTGAGCTACACCCCTGTGATGTTAGTCAGTACCGAATTGTATCAAAAACAGAGCATTTTTGAGATGGTAAAAAAACCCTTAAATGTAAAACGTTGAAATTTTGGCTACGGTGATCATTTCCATAATCCGAGGTTTAGGTATGAAATCTATGGAAATAATTAGACCTTCATTTTCCTGTTTGTATGTTTTCTACCAATTCTTGCTGCCTCAATGCTTTGTCCAGCTATAATCCGTGCTCCCGAATCGATGACTTCAATGATATTGTCGGGTGTGCCACTTTCTAAAAACTTGATTCCATTCTTGTCACATGCATTTTTGACCCTTATCGATGCTTCCTTGATTCGCGGGTCTGGCGTGGCGCCTTGAATCCTTTTTATCTTCATCGACATTGACATATCGCCAGGTCCCATTTCAGCAAACCCGA
>CAZUHE010000028.1:3981-13032 GCA_964620395.1 uncultured Dehalococcoidia bacterium | reverse complement strand
GGCAGCATCACATGACAACAACAGACATCTATACAAAAAAAGAGGCCCTTGGCCACCTTTTTCGTAGAGCAGGGTTTGGGGCCACTCCATCGGAAATGGAACAGGCTATGAAACTAGAATATAACCAAGTGGTTGATCACCTCCTCGACTTCAGTAACAAAGATGTCATGCCATATGACTTTCTAAACAGATTTTATAAAGATCAATCCGACATGCGAGGGGCTGCAGGGGCTGGTGCCCAATGGATATATCGAATGGTCATGACTGATACGCCTCTTAGGGAAAAGATGTGCTTGTTTTGGCACAGAATATTCGCCACGGGTTCAACAAAACTCATCCAAAACCGAGTTATCATGAATCAAATTGACATGTTTCGGACATATGGATTTGGCAAGTTTGACGACTTACTTATTCAGCTATCCAAAGACCCCGCTATGATAATGTGGCTGGACAATCAGGATAACCATAGATCAAACATAAACGAGAATTATGGGAGAGAGATCCTGGAACTTTTTTCAATGGGAGTTGGCAACTACACTGAAGAAGACATAAAAGAAACTGCTAGAGCCTTTACTGGATGGAGCGTTGTCAACCCTGATTATATGTCAATAAAAATGAGGAATAATACTGCCCGGCCTTACGGATACATATCATGGCAATATGAATACGATGATTCCGATCATGACAAAAATGAAAAAACGATACTTGGGCAAACAGGCCCATGGAATGGCGAAGATGCTATAAGAATAATATGTGAGCAAAAAGCCACAGCGGAGTATATCGCTAGACACCTATATCATTATTTCGTGGCCGATGAGCTCCCTGTTCCCCAATGGCCGCATGAACCACCCGGGAATCCCAAAGCTATTGACCTACTCGTAAAAACCTATTTTGATAGTGGCCACAGTATCAAAGCCATGCTGGAATGCATATTCAAGGCCCCTTTCTTTAAAGATGAAAGTACAAGATATGCTCGTATTAAAAGCCCTGCAGAGATGGTTGTGGGAACAATGAGACTTGCTGGACCAATTGAACTACCATCCCAGGACATTTATTACGGAAATGAGATTTGTGCGAATATGGGCCAAGGATTATTACGACCACCAAGTGTTGAGGGTTGGCAAGGCGGCATGGAATGGATAAATACTGGCGCTTACATGCATAGGGTTAATTTTGCCGGCAAAATGCTCAGCGATCCGAGTAAAGTTGGTGTGAGAGACATTATCGATCGGATTAAGAAAACATCCTATTTAGAGTCTATGGCGGCAAATGAACTAGTCACTATGTGTCTTGAAATACTCGGGCCTATACGAGTAACGCCATCAACACAGGAAGGAATCACCAAGTACGCTGGTCGCTACGGAAGTCTAAAATGGGCAACAAAAAGTCAATCTGATCATTTCGACAAGGCAGCAATTGCGGTAATACAAATGATCGTCTCAAGCCAAGAATATCAGACTGCGTAAATGTAAAAGGCAAAGTGATACTTAAATGGTAATAGCAAAAGTCAATTTACAACACCATTCAACCGTAGGCTTCCACACTGATCAAGGATCAAGGGGATTCCAGCACCCCTCTGCCTTTATTATGAAAGATGACGGGACAATTTTTGTTGCCAGTCGAGGAGCAGGCCCCACAATTGGCATTCAAATGGTGAACCGAGATTTTGAGTTTTTTGGAAAGCTTGGTGAATCGGGGACTGGCATTGGCCAAATGCAAGCACCTAGTGCTCTAGCACTGGACTCTCAAGAAAACCTATATGTGGCCGACGAAAAACTTAACAGGGTTACCATTTTTGATAAGAATGGAGAACTAAAAGGATCATGGGGGGAATTCGGAAGTGAATCAGGGCAATTCAATAACCCAACCGGCATGGCCATATTAGATGACGAAGTAATAATTTCAGATACAATGAACCATCGAATCCAAAGATACACAACTGATGGGGAATTTATAACTCAATGGGGTGTGAAAGGATCAAGTACGGGTGAATATACCTTACCGTGGGGCTTAAGTATAGGACGCAATAAAGAGATAATAATCGCGGACTGGGGTAATGATCGAATCGTTTCTAGTAATCTTGACGGGGATACCTTATCTATCCTAGACGGACATAAAGATGGAACCAACAGTCTGAACAGGCCGGCTCACGCAGTACAAGATGAGTATAACAATTGGTACATAGCCGACTGGGGTAACCAATTATTAAAAGTGTTCGATTCGGAAGGAAATTTCTTAGAAAGCCACAGAGGATCAGGAACTCTAAATCCCTGGGCCACAGAATATTTTGAATCCCAACAGGATGAGAAGAAAGCCAGATCCACCTACAATCCAGTCTTTGAACCAACTACTAAAGACGTAAGGGAAATATCAGCCCTCATCGAACCTTATTTTTGGGACCCTTGTGCCCTAATCGTAGGTAATGATGACGCAGTGTATGTACTTGAAACATGTCGACATAGATTCCAAATATATGAACGAAAATAAAGATGTATGTTCACATTGTCAAAGTAATTCCCAAACCAACATTCTAAGAATGGTTAATAACCTTACCTTTACTGAGGAGAGTCATAGTGTCATTAAATAATACGAGCGGACAAGACCCTTTCGTTTTCACTCTTCGAGAAGATTTATGTAATCTTCCTCAAAGTGCTAAAAACCATGAAGTGGATTTGCATGGCAGTTTTGCAATTGATTCACAGCAAGATAACCATATATATTACGGCATGCCTGGCTACGGGATTATGAGGATCGACCCGGATCTATCAAAACAACAGGTTATAAAACTTCCTGACGAATTAGAATCCGTGAATTTCCATAGCACAGTGATTGGAGAATTTGAAAATAAACGCCGCCTTATTCTTTCAGCAAATGCCGACGAAATGGTGGTTATTCTGACCATGGATGGAGAACTGGATTTTGTGTTACCGCGCCCGATATTTGACGAATACAAGAATCCAGACTCTCCATACAAACCGACCGACACTACCCTAATTAATGACGAATTATTCATTGCTGACGGATACGGATCCAATTACATACTTTCCGCCAGTTTAACCACTAAGGAATGGACTGGTATCTTTGGCGGTAAAACTGAAGTAGCTACAGAAGACGGAAAATTCGCAACAGCCCATGGCATTAATATAAATCCTACACACCATCAAATTGATATTGCTGATCGCCCACATTCCCGCATACAAGTACACGAAAAAAACGGCAACTTTAAGGCTTCACATAAATTACCTCACGGTGCCTATCTTTGTGGGATAAGCTACCTAAAATATAAGTCCAGATGGTACGGAGTTATTGCCTGCCTACAAGACCCCGACGAGGGAAGACCAGCCCCTATATACATAATAGACGCAGAATCCTACGAACTGATTTCAACTATAAGACCTAAAGAAGATTTGGGAGTAGAACTAGCTGATCACCTTCACAACGTAGCTCTGCATGTACAAGGCGACCAGCTTTATTTAATATGCCAAGCTTGGAACCCGGGTCATTATTTTGTGCTTGAAAAAGTGTAATCCCCTCACACATCAGTAAACACCAGAATTAAAAACCCAATACCCAGCTATACCCAGAATCTCATATATTTTTAATTATGAATCAATCAGGTTTAAGTTTGCTGTACGAATCTTAATAAAACCACAAAATATATAGTGGGCCAAAGGTATATAATTTTATCAAATGACAATTAAATTGTTGCCTGTCACTTTTTTCATAACTACCGCTTTTTTAACAGTGGTGGGATGTGGCAGTAATGATGTGGATTCATCCGACGTAAATGCTACCGTTGAAGCACGTGTAGCCGTTGAAGTCGCAATTGAAGCCACCGTTCAAGCGAGAGTAAAGGAAGAACTGTCAAAACAAGTCAGTAGCAACAATCCATTCAGCTATGATGCTACACAAACACCAACAGCTACCCGCACTCCTTCTTCCCCTATACCTACCTCGACTCCGTCGCCCGTTCCTATAGCAACCCCAACATACACAGCCACAGCTATACCTACCTCGACTCCGTTGCCCGTTCCTACAGCAACCCCATCATACACGGCTACAGCTATACCTACCTCGACTCCATTGCCTTCGCCTACCTCAACACCAACACGAGTCCCCACTACAACACCCACTGGAATACCAACTCCAACCCCAGATATTAAAACTCAATCATCAATAACAGGAACATCCGTCTTTAATCAAGTAAAAGCATCGGTTGTTAGGATTGAGACAGCTGATGGAGGAGTTGGAACTGGATTCTTCGTTACTAGTGACGGGATGATTATCACCAATGCACACGTCGTCGACTCATCAAATTATGTCTCAGTCACACTGATAAACGGAGATGTACGAGACGGAATTGTCCTCGGACAATATGATGCTGAGGATCTAGCTTTGATATCGATTGATGCCTTTGAAGTCCCATTCATCGAATACGCGGAACCAGTATCTATTGAAGTTGGCGATCCTGTTGAAGCAGTAGGGTTTGCCTTAGATTTGCCAGGGTCCCCCACGTTAACAAAGGGCTATGTTTCCGCACTTCGAGATTCCTATGTAGGAGATATTGGCGTCATACAAACTGACGCAGCGATGAATCCGGGTAATAGCGGAGGGCCACTGTTTGACTCGAATGCAAACTTAATAGGAATTAATACTGCAGCGATAAGAGATTCAGAAGGGATCAATTTTGCAATTAACGTCAGTGAAGCTAAGCCACTAATAGATGCCTTAATATTAGGGGCAAAAACCGTCGACAGCATATACACATCGACAAACTTTGGATGGTCTATTGAAATACCTGTCGGGTGGTCCATATACGAAACAAAAGACGGTATTTTGGCACTTAAGAAAAACACTTCAGCTCAGTTGTTCATCAGAACCTCAAGTTTATTATCAGGCATGCAAACACCCGAATTCGCTTCTAACATGTATAAACAAGGTGCTCAAGGTACATTCAGTTATTATTCAAACATCGAATCAGCCACAACTACAATAGCAGAAACTATTGACACATATCTTTATGAAGAAGTATGGCAGAAACCTAATCTCGATTTTTCCAATCGAGGCATCGAGTATTTTTTTACCCAAGGTAGCACTGGATATGCAATTTATACTCAATCTGAAAAAGATTCATGGGATTCAATCAAGTCGGAATTCAATTTAATAATTGAGTCTTTCAAACTGACGGGTGACGTCACAAAAAGCTTAGATTCAACATCATTCACAACTGCCTTCGGACCCTGGAGTGGATCTATCACCAGTAAGCCATACGACAATCAGATCATATACCACGAAAGTGAAACTAATCTGAGAAACTTAGTCGCGGAATCTGTTTTTGTTCCCCCTCATTATATGTCTAGTGGGAATAGAACATGGAGCCTGGGATTTCAGTTAAGGCAAGACACTGACAGTCACCACAGGGTGGTAATCACAAATAAGAAAAAATGGTACCACTACTTAAAAGAATCTGGAGAAAAATCAATACTGGTTTCAAGCGGCACATCTTCTAACATTGAAACCGCATCCGGAACCAAAAATCACTTAAAAATGGTCATTGTAGAAGATACAGGTTGGCTCTTCATTAACGGAAAATATTCTGCAGAAATAGACATGAGCTCTGGAGGAACTACTGGTGACACCTTTGTTGTAAGTTCCATATTTAAGGGTGAAGAATTTGCAAATGAAAAGACATCTTTTGAGAATTTTACAGTCCGTTCGATAAACAAAGTTAACATAGCGCCCAACGGAACCATAGCTCACGACCCATCTTCAAAGATGATTGCCGCCGGAGGATCGTCGATTAAATTAAAAAATTTTGTAGTGGAAGTAAATATAGAAAATCCGTATTCCCCAAGCACAGGAAGCTGGAGCACAGGGGTATTGATGCGCAATGCGAGTTTCAATAATTTTTATGCACTTGTCATATCGAGTAAGGGATATTGGGAACATCGGTTCAGAAGTGGTCTTACGGAAAATTCCACGGTGCTTAACAGTGGCCAATCAGAGGCAATAGAAACATCAGGAAAAACATATAACCAAATTAAAATAATCGTGTATGAAGGGTTAGGCGTGTTCTACATAAACGGAATTTTAATTGCCCAATTAGACCTCAGTGAGAACCAAAACCCTGGCCCCATAAGCGTCATAGGAGGATATTATACTGGTGACCAAATAGAAGGTATGTCCTCTAAATATAAAGATTATAAGATATGGGAAATTATCCAATAATGTAGCAAATCTCATTCCCTAATGGGGAAAAATAAAGGAAATACAAGTAACTATATCGGGATTGAAAGCTAAATATAAAAACAAAGGATCATCATGTCCATAACTATAAACCAGTTAATTCTTGAATCTCATGATACAGCCAAAGCTAAAGGATGGTGGGATAATCCCAACAGAAACATTCCAGAACTTTTAGCCCTTATACACAGTGAGGTAAGTGAAGCATTGGAATCCTATCGTGACCACGGGAAAGAAGGTCTGTCAAAGGTATGGTCTGATGAACATAACAAACCCGAGGGCTTCACAGTTGAATTAGCTGACGTACTCATTCGAATTGCGGATCTCTGCGGTGAATTCGAACTGGACCTTGAATCAGCCATCAAATCCAAACTATCCTACAATGAGACTAGGCCTTACCGACATGGAGGCAAAAAAGCATAGTATGGCACTACGCCGGCACCTAAACAAATAACAGACACAATGGACACTTAAAGGGCAAACAAATATGTCATATGCAATAAATCATGTTCACATTAGATCCGCAAACCCAGAAGAATCTGCCAGCTGGTATGAAAAATATTTTGATGCAAAAATCCTTTTCTCCAGAGAGGTTATGCCAGGTACCATTACTATTGCGATGGATGTCGGTGGATCTACTACCCTTAATGTATCCTCTCAGCCACCCGGATCATCAGATAAAACTTCTCCAGCCCAGTTAAATACATTGGGACTTGAACACTTTGGATTCAGTACAACTGATATAGAAAAAGATATAAATAAATTCAAAAACGCAGAAATTCCTATCCTGATGCCTATTACCGAAATAACTGGAGGGACCAAACTAGCCTACATAGAGGGCCCAGATAAGGTAATCATCGAACTAGTTCAATCACCAAAATAGTCAAAAATTATAATACTTCCAATACAGAAAAAGGAGAATGTCATGGGTAACAAAATCTTAGAGAAAATTAACAAGGGTGAGAAATCTTTCGGAATTGGAATGAGTTACTACTCTGACGAAATCATAGAACTAGCAGGAGTTATGAATCTTGACTTTGTAAATTATGATGGGCAACACGCTCCAATCACTCCTGAAACCATCGATAGATTTTGCAGAATGTGTGATGGCTGGAATGTAACTCCTACGATGCGGGTTCCAGATCAAATCCCTAGCAATATACTTAACTATATAGACAGAGGAATAAAAGCAATCACTGTGCCCTTCGTAAACACGCGTGAACAGGCGGAAGACGTCGTAAATTGTTGTTATTTTGCTCCGATAGGAAGGCGTAGCTACACTAGTAAGCGAGTAATGCGATTTGGGTTTGAAAAGGATTTAAAAGCAATGATGGACAGGACGAATGAGGAATTATTGGTCATGCCTCAGATAGAGGATATTGAATCCTATAACAATTTGGATGAAATACTGGAAGTTGACAACTTGCTGGTGTTCCAAGGTGGGCCAAATGATCTTGCTCAATCCATGGGATATCCTGGTCAGCCCGACCATCCCGAATGCTTAAGAGTGACAAAGGAAGGAACAGATAAAATACACGCTGCTGGAAAATATAGAGGAGAAGACGTTATGGTATCCGTGGACGCCACATTGGCGTTAAGGGATGCTGTATCCGAAATGTTATCAAGTGGTCAAGGTGGGCGTTCCTATTAAAAGCAAGCCTCATTCATATTTAGATTCAACACAAAAATATAGAGGTTTAATAATGTGAAATGGGCATCAACAGTTTCGGATTCCACTGACATACAAAAATCCATGTCACAATGTATCATGGGGATTAAAGAAGAACTCGGACAACCTCCGGATCTCATGATCGCCTTTGTTAGTTCGGAATTTTCCACCGACTACGACAAAGTATTAGAACTTCGAAAGGAAATCGCCAGTGATGGAGTGTTGATAGGTTGTTGCGGCAATGGGATCATAGGTGCGGGAAAGGAAATTGAACAACGCCCTGGTTTTGCATTAGCTGGAGCAATACTACCAAACATTTTTCTTCATACCTTCCAAGTAAAGGATACTCAAATCCCTGACGGTGACGCCGGACCTGACAAATGGGAACAACTGGTTGGCCTCAAGGCGATTGATGAGCCTGATTTCGTGATTTTGTCGGATCCTTTTAGCATAAGAATATCCAATTTGGTACAAGGTTTAGATTATGCTTTCCCAAACAACACTACTATCGGAGGTATTTCTTCCGGTGGCCGAGGCCCTGGTGAAAATGTTTTATATTTAAATGATGACCTAATAAAGGAAGGGGCAATAGGGCTTGCCATAACGGGAGATGCAAAAGTAGACACCATTGTCGCACAAGGATGCAAACCAATAGGAAAACCATTACGTGTAACCCAATGTGAAAGGAACTTACTAAAAGAAATTGATAACACCCCTCCTTTCCAGATATTGGAAAATTTATACTCAACATTGGATGTTAATGACCGCGGGCTCTTTGAACATTCTTTGTTCATAGGTATGGTCATGGACCCTTTTAATGATCATCCTACGATGGGGGATTTCCTGATAAGAAATATCCTGGGCGCTGACAGGGACAAAAACATCATCTCGGTAGGAGAATTTCTAAGGGAAGGACAAATAGTTCAGTTCCACCTTAGAGATGCGAAGGCATCCTCTGATGAACTAAGTAGCCTTCTCGCTAATGCCAACTTACCCAACATTGGGGTTGATGAATGTGGAGCATTGATATTTTCTTGTCTAGGTCGAGGTAAGTACCTATTTGGAAAGCCTGATCACGACACGGGAATGTTTAAACAACAAATTGGAGAAATCCCACTCACTGGTTTTTTTTGCAATGG
>CAZUHE010000028.1:0-3881 GCA_964620395.1 uncultured Dehalococcoidia bacterium | reverse complement strand
CCTTCTTGGACAAAGGTGATGATACTACGACATAAATCTGGGGCCCAATTACCAAAAAACAAGCATGCTCCTTCCGCACCCATTAATGCACCAGGTAGTAATAATGTTCCGTTACAAGTCCATAACTGTGTTTTTTGATCTATAAAGTTTGATACCCTGCGTTCCCATCGATAGTTCAAAGAAATTATATATGCGTAAACAGATTCAAATTCACTGATCAATCCAATTTGCTCGTGTTTTATATCAATATCCATAGCTTGTTTTGGTTGATGAATTGGGATAAGTGGTATCGGGCTCCTTCTATCAATATCGTCGAAATAATCTACTATCGCACTTGAAGACTGTGCAGAATCTAGTTTCGGTATCCGAATCCTAACCATATCCGCCCCGGCTCTGGCGTATTTCTCAGACAAATCACAGGCCACTCTCGTGGATGGGGTGTCGATGCCAGCAATTACAAATTTATCACCCCCATGGGTATCAACAACGATCTCTACGAGTTTTAATTTTTCCTCGTCAGTAAGATGAAATTCTTCTCCACCATAAGATCCTAGGACGAATCCACTAAGAGAAGTCTGGCACCATTTATTAATGTTACTAGCCATCAAATCATAATCAGGCTTATCGTTTTTTTTGAACGGTGTCGGGGTGGGTGCCACAATTGGCACGCTACCCTTTTTCGGAATAGTGCCCATTAAAATACCCCTTACTAAAATCTACTGTCTTTAGGGGTTAGACCTAGAAAATACTGACCTGCAGTATCGTAATGGGACAATCTCCCCTGAATCTGTTGAGCGATCACACGAACATCCTGAAATTTCCTTTGTATTGGGGATCTTTCAAAAATCACGCTTGATCCACCGAGTGTATATACAATATCCATCACCCGCAATGATTCTCTTATGGCATGGGTACTGGATAAACGCAAATCAATTCTGGTGTCCATAGATATTTCACCTTCACTGACAGCACTATCCCAAATACGGTTGGCACTTTCGCGTAAATATGATCTGGCAGATCTTAATATAGCTTCAGCATTCCCAATACCTCGTTGAGTGAATGCTTGATCCTTTAGATTCATTTGATCCTGGGGTATTTTCGAGCCGGAAAATTCGATCAAAAAGTCAATGGCAGATCTTGCAATCCCAAGGGCAATAGTTGCAAATCCTGAGCAAAACAAAAGTGTTTTGGGAATTAGATATAATGGGGCACATTGTATAGGCGGTTGTCCTTCGATAAAACTCCTCTCCTCTGGAACATATAAATGTTCCACTTCAAAGCTAAAACTACCGGTCCCCTTAAGCCCATTCACGTCCCATACGTCAACCAATGTTACTTGTTCTTTCGGAATCAACATATTCCTCATTTCAGGCGCGTTATTATTAGATTTACGACCGGTAATTGGTGTGAGAGCCACAACCCACTTAGCATGGTGAGATCCACTACTAAAATGCCAGGTTCCGTTAAGTCGGTAACCGTCCTCTACGGGAACACACTCCCCATCTGTACTCTGCCCATTTGATAAAACCACATTGGGGTCGGACCAAATAACATTAGCCAATTTTCTGGGCATGAAGGCTGCTAAAGTTGCAAGGACGTTGTTTTGATTCAAACACCAGGCCACACTACCATCTGCTCCTGCCACAATCTCCAAAACATCAAGGAAATCGATATGATTTAATTCGAATCCACCCAACGATTCAGGAAGTAACAAACGGAAAAACCCATCAGATATCAAGGATTGAACTAGGTCTTTCGGAATTTCTCTCTCTTCATTTATTTCAGCAGACCTGGTTTTTATATCGAGACAATGAGCCTCGGCTTTGGTTCTTAGCATCACGATGTCAGGGTGTGACGTTTTTGTTTTTGAATCTACCATTTAAATACTGCCAGGAAACATTGATTAACCATTAAAAAACATCTTACCCAATTAAACCGAGTAGATAATATCCTTGTTCATACTCCCATAGCATAGTGT
This sequence comes from uncultured Dehalococcoidia bacterium, assembly GCA_964620395.1. Lineage (GTDB taxonomy): Bacteria > Chloroflexota > Dehalococcoidia > Lucifugimonadales > UBA826 > CAZUHE01. The sequence goes on along the minus strand of CAZUHE010000028.1, from coordinate 1,903 downwards.
AATGTAACTGCCATCACAATTAACAAAAAGGATTAAAACAATGAGTGATCTTGCGTCCTTATTAATGAAATTGTCCGATATTCCAGGTCCATCTGGTTTTGAACATGAAGTAAGAAAGCGGATGAAGATGGAATTGACACCATATGCAGACAAATTCAAAACGGATGGAATGGGTTCATTGATAGCTGAACGCGTTGGCCCCAAGGGAGCCCCAAAAGTTATGATGTCCGCCCACATGGATGAGGTAGGTTTGATGGTGAGGTATGTAACGTCTGATGGATATGTAAAAATACAAACTTTGGGAGGATGGCTTGACCAGGCTTTGATCGGGCAAAAATGGCAAATATTGACATCCATTGGAACTGTAATCGGCATTTCAGGAATAAAAACTCCACATGTCATGTCCTCAGAAGAAAAAAACAGAATAACCAAAAAAGATCAAATATTTCTTGATGTTGGGGCTTCAAGCAAACAGGAAGCTGAAGAGAAACTAGGCATAAAACCAGGCGATCCTATAGCACCTTATACAAAATCAGAATCATTGAACAAAAACAACGTACTGGTGGGAAAAGCATGGGACGATCGAACCGGACTGGCCGTTATGATTGGGACTCTAAGTAAACTAAAAGACATAACCTTGCCTTGCACACTATATTCCGTTTCTACCGTCCAAGAAGAAGTTGGACTCAGAGGTGCTCATACAAGCAGCTATTCAGTTAGTCCAGATATAGGGATTAACCTAGAATCAGGAGTAGCAGGTGACTATCCTGGCATTACACAAGATGAAGCTCAAGAACGTCTTGGGGAAGGACCCGCAATATTTCTTCATGATTCCTCTATGATTCCTAATACTAAATTTCGTGACTTTGCAGTTAACACCGCTGAAGAAATAGGGATTAATCTTCAATACAACGTGTTAAGTGGATATGGTCAAGACGGTGCTGAAATGCAGAAAACTAACTCCGGATGTCCAGTAATTAATATAACTGTACCCACTAGATACTTACACAGCCATAACTCCGTCATCGATCTAAATGACGTGGTTGATGCAATAGAATTAACAACCGCATTAATCAAAAAAATGGATCAAAAAACTGTCTCTTCGATACAAACTTTTGAATAGCAATAATGCACCTTAAAAACTTATCAAAAAAACTGGGCTTTAAAATAAATTTAAAATTTATTATCTATTTCAGTCGCATACACTCGAAAATCCTTCATTACAGCAATGGGCGTATTATGCATAGGCTTATAGGTTTGGATATGCTTCTACTTTTGTCCATTGGAATAAAAACAGGTAAAGAACGAACCACCCCGTTACTTTATATAGAAGATAAAGGTCGCTATTTCTGTGTGGCTTCATACGCTGGAAACCAATCACACCCAAACTGGTATTACAACATCGTAAAAGAACCCAAAGTCACCTTAAGGATACGAAAACGACTTCTGAAGGCAGAAGCCCGTGTGTTGTCAGGTGAAGAAAGGGGCATAGCATGGGAAAAGATGGTCCGATTATACCCAACCTATGAAAAATATCAGAGTCGAACGTCTAGGATAATTCCAGTAGTAGAATTTAAATCTGTAGAATGATAGCAACAAGCGCATATTAACCTTTAAATTGACTCAATAGTAACGTCCTACTAACATTAAATGATGATTTACCTTTCATATATGGTTAAGATGGGTAACTTTGATCAAAAGAAATAGCTAAGATCAAAGTGGGATATATTATGCGCTTGTAGCTCAGTTGGATAGAGCGCTGCCCTGCGGAGGCAGAGGCCGTGGGTTCGAGTCCCGCCAAGCGCGCGTACCGCTAAAGGGCGATTAGCTCAGTTGGTTAGAGCGCCTGCTTTACACGCAGGAAGTCGGGGGTTCGAGTCCCTCATCGCCCACCACATACAAA
>CAZUHE010000027.1:0-13085 GCA_964620395.1 uncultured Dehalococcoidia bacterium | reverse complement strand
GATTGATTAAAGAAGGATATTTCGCAGACCTCGTTCTATTTGATCATCTTACAGTCACGGACAACGCAACATATGACGATCCGAGGCAACTACCAACCGGTATAGAATATGTGCTAGTAAACGGTACTGTGGCAATAAAAAATGGTGTGTACCAGAATTCGACTACGGGGCGCGCGATCCCATGACTAAAGGAAATATTCGACCCAATATCTTATTTGCTTTTGCAGATGACTGGGGTATAAGGGGACTTACAAAGATTAGTAGAGTCGATGAAAGCATTTGAGGTACATAAATGGTCCAAAATGAAACAATAGAAACTAAAGTGAAAAAGCACCTAGAAGAACTTTCTATTATTTATGAATGGGTGCCTGTCGATCCCAGTTTTGCTGACACAACGGAATTCTGTGAGAAATACGGGTATTCAATGGAAGAATCAGGGAACACCATTATAGTGGCATCCAAGAGGGGTGATCCCAAATATGCCGCTTGTATCGTGCTTGGGGTGGATCGACTTGACGTGAACAAAAAGGTTCGAAAGCTGATGGAAGTATCAAGACTTTCGTTCGCCAATGCCGAAGCGACAACCAATTTAACCGGTATGATGATAGGCGGCGTAACCCCATTTGGTCTACCTGAAGATCTACCAGTGTATGTAGATACTAAAGTGATGGGAACATCAAGGGTGATACTCGGCGGGGGAAGTAGATCAGGGAAAATCAGCATCAACCCAAAAGAGCTATTAAAAAACCCTGCTACCCAAGTTATTAAGGGCCTGTCAATCAGCTAAGAATCATGTTTTGACCAATCCAATACAAATTGCTTTTGAACGTCAGTTTCAGGTGATTCTCTGAAAGCACCAGCTACGCCTTTCCTCAAGCTTATTAATTTCTTGAGCGCATCATCACCGTTCATCCCCTGCCGAACCAAATAACATCCCACAACAGTGCCAGTTCTCCCAAGACCTCGAAAGCAATGGATATACACAATCCTTCCTTGGTGAATTTCATTATCAATCAAATCAAGAATTGCTTTCATCAAGTGAATTTCCGGAATGTTCCGGTCGACTATAGGGAATCTAAAATAATTAGTCCTAATAGACCTTCGCCTCCTCTCAGCATGTATTACAAATCCATAATTAGGCCTTTCGCCTAGTACAGTAAGGTCAATAAAAGTGCTTATACCCGAACCCAATAGATTGTTTATCTTTTTTGAGGGGGTATTCCAAAATCTGCATCTCGTTTTCAAAAGAGCAATTATGGAATGCACGGTAGTCGCAATTAAAGTCGTGGGCTTTAGGGAAAATTGATTACCAGGATATTCTCCTGCCGCAATTTTTCCTTCCGCAACCCAATAAGAAAAAGGGCTAATAGAGCTATCGGTATTGTCAGACATACCATTACGATATCATCATGGATTAAACTCAACCAATAAAAAGGCGGAGAAAATTGTCTGAAAAAAAAACAAATTTGGCCTGGATTGACTTGGAAATGACTGGCTTAGAAGATGATCACGTTATAATTGAGATAGCATCTCTTGTTACAAATTCAAACTTGGTCGAGCTTGCTGAAGGCCCCGTAATAGCCATACACAGAACGCCTGACGAGATAGCTAATATTAACCCATGGTCCAAGGAGCAGCATACCAAGTCCGGACTGCTAAAACGAATATCTGAGTCAAATATATCCCTGAAAAAAGCGGAACAACTCACCGTAGAATTTTTTCAATTGTGGCTTGATAAGGGATCATCTCCGTTGTGTGGTAATTCAATAAGCACAGACAGAAGATTCATAAGGAATGAGATGCCTTTACTTGATGAATTTCTCCATTACAGACTTATAGATGTATCCACTATCAAGGAGTTAACTACCCGATGGTACCCAGAAAAGACTATCCCCACTAAAAAAGGTGAACACCTTGCCCTAGCTGATATCAGAGAAAGCGTTGAAGAATTAAGATGGTACAAAGAGAATGTATTTTTACCATCCTCGGAATAATAGTAGAATCCAAGGCGAAATGATTAATTTGGCAAAATATTTATGAACGATAAAGACAACAAAACAACAGATTTTATACGGGAAATCGTAAGAGTCGATATTGAGTCCGGAAAACACAACAGAATTGTCACTAGGTTTCCTCCAGAACCCAACGGGTATCTGCATATCGGTCATGCCACTTCTCTCTGCTTAAACTTTGGAATATCTGAGGAAAACGAAGACGCTAAATGTAATCTGAGATTCGACGACACAAATCCCACCAGGGAAACAAGTGAATACGTCAAGTCCATTAAGACAGATATAGATTGGCTTGGATTTAAATATGGCAAAGAGGAATTGTACGCATCAGACTATTTTGAAACCCTTTACGACTTTGCCATTAAATTGATCCAAGGCGGGAAGGCATACGTCGATAGCCAAACCCAAGAAGAGATGAGAATAAATCGAGGAACGTTAACAGGATCAGGTACCGAAAGTCCCTTTAGGGATCGAACAGTGGAAAAGAATCTCGAACTCTTTGAAAATATGCGTTTGGGTGAATATTCAGTAGGAACTCATACCCTACGAGCGAAAATCGACATGTCAGCTCCTAATATAAATATGCGCGACCCAGTGATGTATCGAATTATTGACGCTCAACACCACCAAACAAAGGATAGATGGAAAATCTATCCTATGTATGATTTCGCGCATGCTGTCTCTGATTCCATAGAAGGAATCACACATTCACTATGTACACTGGAATACGAAGCACACAGACCCTTATACGAATGGTTCTTGAATGAGTTAGACATTTTTAGGTCTCGGCAAATCGAATTCGGCAAAGTGTCAATGAGTCACACCATTCTTAGTAAAAGAAATCTGCTTCAACTGGTAGAGGGAGGGTATGTAACTGGATGGGATGACCCAAGAATGCCCACAATATCCGGTATGAGAAGGCTGGGATATACCGCAAAAGCGATAAAGGATTTCTGTGTTCGCATTGGTATAACAAAGCGGGAGAACACAGCAGACATTGCGTTACTCGAACACTGCGTAAGAGAAGATCTAAACAAATCAGCCAAAAGAGTCATGGCAGTTTTAGATCCACTCAAAGTAGTGATAGTAAATTATCCAGAGAATCAGACAGAAATGCTAGAAGCAATCAATAACCCCGGGGATGCTTCATTCGGTACTCGCCAGATCCCTTTTTCGAGAGAACTTTATATAGAAAAGACGGATTTCATGGAAGATCCTCCCAGAAAATTTTTTAGATTAGGCCCCGGCAGAGAAATAAGACTAAGATACGGATATTTCATTAAGTGCGAAAGAGTGATAAAGGATGAAGCATCCGGGGAAATCATTGAGGTTCACTGCTCCTATGACCCTGAAACAAAAGGAGGATCTGCACCAGACGGAAGAAAGGTTAAATCAACGATACATTGGGTAAGTGCACAGCACTCAATTGAAGCAGAAATAAGACTTTATGATCGTCTATGCTCGGATGTCCAACCAGATACGTCCAACAGCAAAGATCTAAAAGATATCCTGAACCCCCATTCAATAACGGTTGTATCCACCGGACGGCTTGAACCATCAATGGCAGAATCAGAAGTGGGACAAAGATATCAATTCGAAAGAACAGGATATTTCTGCTTAGATGAAAAAGATTCCTCCCCGAGTAAACTTGTATTCAACCGAACCGTGACTCTAAGGGATACCTGGGCCAAGATCCAGGGAAGTAAGAAAAATTAGACTTCTACTGACGGATAATCTTCGGGATTAGGCTTCTTAGCAAAAACAAAACCAATACTACCAAGAAAGCCAACTGCCGCCAAAAGATAGAAAGCCCCATCATAACTTCCGTATACATCATACATTTTGCCGGCAAGCAAAGGCCCCATCATCATCAATAGCATCATAGGCATCATGGACCATCCGAGAACCTTGCCAAAAGCCTTGCGTCCAAAATATTCACCTCTTATCGCGGTACCCAGTGGCATACGAGCCCCAAAACCTAGCCCATAAATTACTACAAATATTGGAGCGTAATACACGGATGTTATAAAAGTCGCAGTAACGACTCCCACAGCTTGAACCCAACCAAAAAAACAAAGGGCTAAATTCTTTGGTACTTTGTCTCCAATCCAACCGCCAAATATCTGACACAAACCTGAGAAACCCAGAGTAAAACCCCATATCCAAGCACCAGTCTGTACAGAGATACCTTGATCTTTAAGAGCCAAAATAAGATGAACTGTCATAGTCCCGATAAGCATCGTAGACATACCATGACAGATTGATATTATCCAGAAAGCTGGCATTTTCAAAATATCCCTCATACTATACGAAGGATCATATGTCTGGGTTTCTACAATAGCATTTCCCTTTTTCTCATTCCTTAAGTATGCAAATCCATCAGGTACCTCACCATAATCTTCTGGTATGTTCCTTATAAGCAGACTAACCGGATAGGCGGAAGCTAAGAAAAATAATCCCAAGGTTAGTGAAGTTGCCTGCCAACCATAATGGTTCGGATTAACTAACCATGCTAAAGCTGGAACCAATAAAAAACTACCTATTGAAAACCCCAGACCTCCAAACCCCATAGCCATACTTCGACGTTTATTAAACCAGTTGTTTATAGTCGTCATCATCGGAAGCCATCCACCCGCAGAGGCCCCTATCATTAACACAGCGAAAGACAAGTAAAACATCCAAATGGTACTTACAAAGCTGAGTAGAATAAACCCGATTCCTATTATGGATATTCCAATTAATACAACTTTTCTAGACCCTATACGATCAACTAACATTCCTATGACCGGACCCATCACACTTGCTTCCAATTGTCCGACCGAAAATGCTATTGATAATTGTGTTCGGCTCCATCCAAATTCTTGTTCTAAGGAATCAACCCAAACTCCAACACCTCCGAAAACTGGGGAACTAGTAAAGGCGTTTACCAAAAGAGCTATGACAACAAGCCACCATCCGTAAAAAATATTTCTTTTCACTGAAAAAAGTTGGAGGTAAATCGGATTTTTAATATCATCCTCTGTTTCTTACTAGGAAGAAACTCATTCGAAAACAATATTAAGCTCTCACTAACAGATCTCAAATTCTTGAAGGCGCAGTTTCTGGCTCCCTCACATATGGCACCAACCTTGGGGGGTCAAATTGTGGCTCACCTTTAATAGATTCAACCAATTCAAAGGCATTAACTACCACTTCCTTTTCTCCTTCTAGTGCCAACATAACCGCCCCTTCAGATCCAGCGACACCACCGGAACCGACGTGAACGGCAGTCACTCCTGTAAGAATCTCAAGGGCCTCAATCTCCGTGATCACCAAGGCATTAACAACTGGCATAAATCCTGCAGCCTGACCCATCGTATAATCCCACAGATGATTCCCACAATGCTTAGCCGCCTCCACAACGGAAGGAATTAGCCTTTCTAGGCTAACAGGGGCTATCCAGTGAGCCCCTCGGGCAGTCAAAGTAGGCCATATTCCGCCTACAGTACCGCCCGATTTATCTGCAGCAAATACGCCTATGTTGCCATCCGGATCCACTGCATTTGCTCCCTTTATGGATACATCTCGCGCTGTAAAACTATCCAAAGCAGCTGGAGCTGGAGTTTCATCTAATTTACCATCTCGAAATACCCATGGCCCCTGTCTATCTTCCTCCAAAACACTCGCCATACGGCCACTGGTAACTATACCGGCCGTGCAGTTCGGCATATCGTACCCACTCCCAGTCAGTTCCTCCAAGATATAGGCAGGAGTTACTCCACGGGAAACTATAAACCAACCTTTATCCAGGACTCTTTTTACTTCTGGTATCTCAAGAACACCCTTAGCAATTAGCCTCTTACCTTCTCTAGGTAAAATATTTACCAATGCATGGGTGCGATCATCTCTTAATTTTGGCAAAGGGGCCTTGAAATCCTCAGTCTTATAAAACATGTCAGTATCCTTTGTATGTGAAAGTAAAATACATACTACTCAAAAAAATGATTAAGGTACATACAGACAGCATCGTATGTCTCGGCTATACTAACCGTCAACAACGTTTACCAGTACACATTTGAGAACAAAAACGGGGGGATTTATTTCGTGGTTGAACAACAAACTGAAATACTCAGACCTGAAACATTAATACAAGAATTCAAGAAAAATGGTGTCACACACATCATTACTATTCCAGACAGTGAAACAAACTACCTTTATGAATTAATGGAAAAACAAGATTGGCTTGACGTCGTTCCAGTAGCCCGTGAAGGGGAATCAATGTCAGTCGCATTTGGATTGACTATAGCAGGAAAAGTTCCCGTAGTACTCATACAGAATACGGGTATGATGGAATCTGGAGACTCCATAAGGGGTACCGTCCTCGATGCAGGGTTCCCTTTATTAATGGTAGTAGGTTACAGAGGTTGGACCAGAAAAGGAAAAACCCCTGATTCAGCAGCAACATATACAGAACCGTTTTTAAATGCCTTTAGACTGGATTATTACCTTGTCGAACACGATGCTGACGGCTCCCGAATATCAGAAGCCTTTGATGAAACTAGAAAAACAAAACGACCCGTAGTGGTACTCATAGGAGATGAATACCATGGTTTCAACAGGTAAAACTAACATCATCACCTAAAGAAAATTAATAAACAGGAGACAATTATGATCGAGGCAAAGAAGGTGTTTGAGGCCTTTCAAAATGTTCGCGGCGAAGCGATTGTGTCGGTACAAGGTACCTCGGGAAAACACTGGGTCGAAATTTCCACAAATCCCCGACGGGACATCTCGACCGCGGAAGCCATGGGACATTCAACGCCTGCTATGTTTGGGATAGCTCTCGGCCTTCCTGAACAAAAAGTAGTGCACTTTGATACTGAAGGAGCACTGCTAATGAATCTCGGGGTTTTAACTTCGATAGCCGGCAAAAACCCCAAAAATTTTGTTCATTTTTTACTCGATAACGGGTGTTATGCAACAACAGGCGGACAGCCAGTGCCTAACTCTGAAAATATCGATTATGCCATGATCGCTAAAGGTGCGGGATATCCAGCAACTTATTCATTTAATGATCTTGAAGACTTATCTCTGCATCTTAATGAAATAATGGAAAAAGAAGGACCTGTTTTTGTGTCCATAAAGGTACTCCCAGAAGTAGAAAACCTACCAATCGGCCAAAGAGAGAAAAGAAAAGGGGGCCGTAGTAGATCACAGATGATAGAAGATTTCAGGGAAGAACTTGGAATAAGCTAACTTAAGGCCCATATTGAAAAAAACGTCACGTTATTACTCATGCAATCTAACCGGTATTTGCATTAAATCAGATAACCATTTCCTTCATCGACATACACAGTTCCGCTTATATCCGACATCTTTACTTCTTGATTGTATATTCCATTACCCACTTTTCTAGAAGCTCGGAGATACGAAGTATTACAAATAAGTGGTGGTTGATGATCAAATCCTTCGACAAGCACGCGGCCAGATATACCTTTCGGTTCAGGTACACCCAAAACTTTGAGAATTGTCGGAAGTAAATCGATATTTCCGGTTGGTGCTAAACTACGAACCGACTCCCTAAACAAAGGGCCACTACACATGAAAAGGTTATTTATTTCATATCTACTCATCGATCCATGAGTTCCCGCTCCAGATGAACCAGAAGCAGAATAAACCTGCCCAGAAAACCCGTTAATATTAAGAGAATCATCCCATCGAAATGACAAAGCTATGTCAGGGGAACGTGGGCCTTCCAGAAACACTTTCTTGAGTGGTATTGTGCCATCAATATCCCCTATTCTTTCTGACCCTAACACTGACCCACACCACGGTTGTTCCATTATCCATTGAACGAAATCATCGATTATTACAGAATCGAGATGAGTAAAGTAAAACAATGCGGAAGCGCCATTTGGTGCTATCAATATATCTCTTTGACCATTTTTTTTATTGAATCCAGCCGACAAGATTTCTGACTCAAGATCTACTGATTCAATAATGGTTGAATAACCATGATCCGAGAGAACGAACAGATGGGCCTCGGGTTGATTATTTTCAATGTGCTCTAACAACCTTCCAAATTGTTTATCTGCCTCAAATAACGCCTGATTTGACATAGAATCACCCACCCCAAATAAATGCTGTGATTTATCTGGCTCAGATGACCAAATAAGCGCCACTTCCGGATTCCGTTCTTTGAGTACGTAATCAAGGAACATATCCATGGCCTTTTCATATCTACGAGTGTTGGGGATATCAGCTTCCGGCCAAGATCCATATTTAACATTCAAACGATCATAAAGATGTGACGGAAGGGTGAAATCAGGATGTATGGTGGCTCCACCGATCTCCTCTGCAAGCGAGTTGTGCAAGTAGGCGTTACCACTTGTCCCAACACCTAAGGCGACATATTCCATATCGTACAATTTCAATATTTCTTGCAATGATTGAGATCTCAGCACCGGTATGTTGCGAGCAGCCATTGAAGATAACACCGGTTCCATTGCAGATATAACTACATTCCCTTGAGATTCTTGATCTACAAAAGAATTCGCTGGTAGCCCATGCAACCCTGGATAAACTCCAGTTACCAGAGTAGCTGCATTTATTCTTGTTACGGTAGGAAATACAGCATGATTATTCTCAAAGAAGCAAGCTCTTTCCGAATATTGGTAGAGATTTGGTGTAAGTTTTTTATTTATTTGTGTTGGTTGAAGTCCATCAAATACGGCTAAAATAATTCGTGACACTATCTGATTTTCCCTACTTCTTGGGTAAGTATTACACCAGTATATATGGAAAGAGTTAAATTACTTAGTCTAGTGGTTTCAGAGGTTGCTTGATAATACGTGGCCATTTTACAGCCACAAAAGCTAATAGTATCAATCCAAGAATACCACTTGTCACAAGGCTAACCGTAACTCCATATTCCTCTGAAATAAATCCCGTGCATAGTAGCCCCAATGGAAGTCCATAAACTGACAATTGTCTTAGACCTAAAACTCTCCCACGCATTTCGGGGGTAACAAATTTAAGAATCATCATAGCCATCGTCACCATAGAAAGTGACTGCATCATTCCTGTCAACGCAAGAACAGGTAGTGAAGGCGTAAACCAAGTAATTTTAGACATCACTATGATACCTATGTGCCAGCCAATAGCTGCGACAAAAGTGATCTTACCTGTCTCGATATCCGAATTCCTAGCCCCAATCAACAAAGACCCTAATAAGGCTCCAAAGGAATAGCATCCCATGAGCCAACCCAATCCACTAGCACTCGTGTTGATGACCTCTTTAGCAAGTACAACCAACGAAGCGTTGTTAAAAGGAAATGCTGTTAAATTCACCACAAAGGCTACTACTAATAATGCAAAGACTAATTCATTACGTTTAACGTATATTAATCCATCCTTTAGGTTTCTCCATGCAGATAGTTTAGTTTCAGCGACTTGGTTTGGAATACCTGATATAGACAAAACCAAAAAAAGAGAATATACATAAAATGCCACCACTGCGATATAGCTGAAACTAAGACCCATTGATTCGAGGATTAAGCCTCCAAAAATCGGACCTGTTATTTGTGTAATATCTCTACCGATACGCGATAAAGCAACCCCATTAGTTATTCTGTCTATCCCAACAATTTCTGGGATAATAGACTGTCTGGCAATCATATCCAAAGATCTGGACAACCCAACCATAGATGAGATGAGCAGAATCGGTATTATTGATAGATACCCAATAATGGAAAATAATAGTATCGAAGAAGATAACACCACAAAAGAGATTCGCGAAAAAAACAAAGTTTTCCTTCTCCCAAATCGATCTACGAAAACTCCAAAGAAAGGTGCCACCAATGTTCCAGTGAACCTTAAAGCTCCGTACAACCCAAGCAAAGTTGGAGACCCGGTTTCTTGAAGTATGTACCAGGATAAAACAATCATCTCGATGAATTCTGCCCAATTTAAAGCAATATCAGATAGCCAAAGCCGTCTATAGCCGCTAATAAACAATGACTGAAATGTCGTCCTAAAAAACTGACTCATAAATTTCCCTAAATTCATTTAACGCCATCACTAGATTGGCATTTAATATGAAACCCAATGATAGCAACTCTTTCGGCATTGATTCATCTTCTGGGATGTATAATTGATACGAAAGATCCAAACAGGAAAATAATATGTCAAATATTGGAATAGCAACGTTGGCTGGGGGCTGCTTCTGGTGTGTTGAAGCAGTATTTGAATTGGTAGAAGGTGTTGATAAGGTAGTTTCAGGATATACGGGTGGGACCGTTTCTGACCCCACGTACGAAGAAGTGTGCGATGAAACTACGGGCCACGCAGAAGCTATTCAAATACACTTTGATATAGACAAAATTGACTATGTCACTTTACTGGAGATATTTTTTGCTTATCATGATCCCACCACCTTAAACAGGCAAGGTGCCGACATAGGAACTCGCTACAGGTCTGAAATATTTTTTCACGATGAAGACCAAGAGGCTGCTGCAACTTCTCTAATATCGACACTGGAATCTCAAAAGATATTTTCTGATTCAATAGTAACTAAAGTTTCCCCTGCCACAATTTTCTATACGGCAGAAAAATATCATCAATCCTTTTTTAAGGAAAACCCTTACCAACCCTATTGCCAATTTGTTATAGCACCAAAAGTGACCAAATTGAGAGAAAAGCACTCCGCTTTACTCAAAAACATCCACCATTAGTCAAAAATTATTGTCTGATCACCACCTGGGTTATATCCGTAGTGATTAATACTCGCCATCTTGAAGCTCATATTTAACATGTATCAACTAAATTCACTTCTTAATTCTGAGTAGATCTCTTTCATTTGTATTGTTCCAATTGTTAACACAGTGCCAACATTCATCATACGGTAACCTTCAGCTATCCATCGTTTACAATCTGCTGGATCCCCAAACGTAGTAGCTAAGGATTTGTCAGTTCGCTGTATTCTTTCTGCTACATCACGCATTATACGTTCCACTTTCTCATTATATATTTGACCTGGGACACCCAGTGATGCAGCCAAGTCATTAGGCCCAACCAGTAACACTTCAAAGTTTTCTAACTCCAAGGTTTCGTCCAGTTTCTCATAAGCTTCAACACTTTCCATCTGAAGAATCAAAACCGTTTCATCATTAGCTTTTGATATAACTTCAGCGGCGTCTATACCCATTGGTCCAGCAAACCATGGAGCAATTCCCCTCTCTCCCAATGGAGGATATTTAGCATAGTTTATGGCCTGTCGGGCTTCATCAGCGTTATCTACCTGAGGAACCATGACTCCAACAGCTCCGACATCATAAGCTTTCTTTATATCCCCAGGATTATTCCAAGGGACTCTTATTACACCAGCCACACCAGCTTGTCGTGCCATAACACACAAAGATCCAATCGATTCGGTTCCCCATGGGGAATGTTCTTGGTCTATCCAAACCCAATCAGGATCCGTTTGGTATACCGCTGCAGCGGTATGAAATTCCCTGCTGAACATCGAAGAACTTAGCAAAAGTTCCTTATTTTTTATCCTATCCCTTATAGTGCTTGGATACATATTACGTAAACTCCCTGCTATAAACTAACTTTTAGTAAACCCGAAAGATACCACACATGATTAACGACTATGGCCATACCAATTCACCATTTTCATATATCTCCATGAGTAGATCGGTCTTCATAGCGTCTTTTATGTTCACATCCATATCAATCGCATTATAAAGCCTTAGAGAATCATGAAAAGCCTTCCATTGGTCGTATTCCATCCATCCAATTCCATTTTGATTAGTGATAGAGGAAATCGCATCATTAATTTCCGTATTTAACATAAATCTCATATGATCTTTATCTTCTTTATCAGCATATTTCATAACTATATCTAAAGCTTCTTCTTCATTGTTTTTAATAAAATCAACAGCTTTAAGAGTTGCCTTCAAAAATCTCTGATTTTGATTAGTGTAATTATTAAAACGGGTTTCCGTGACGACGTAAGTCAAGCCAAGAGTTGGAACCCCATATTTTGCGGCTTCAAACACATTCACATCATGGCCCATCTTTCTCAAGGTATCGGGTTCATTCGATTTAAATACGGCTAATATGTCTACCTTTCCTTCTATCAATATCCTGGGGTCAAACCCAACTTGTATCTCGTCAATACTATCTCTGTTCAAATCTTGAGCATCAATAATCGCGAGATAATCTGGTGGGATACTAATCTTGTACCCAAATTTTTTACCTGGCCAGTCATCTGGGGAATCAATGCCCGATTTTTTCAAGGATACAAATGCCTGTTGCCCTGTTTGTCCAAACAAAGCAATAGCTACCAAAGGAGCTGCTTGAGAAGCTCTGTATTTTAGTACTGAATTAGCATCAGCAGTAGTGACATGAACTTTATTCGAAAGAAGAGATTTTATATTCTCACCTCCACCACCTGAGTGAAGTATCTCAATATCAATATTTTGCTCATCAAAATAACCTTTCTCCTCAGCAATATATACAGCCGCAAATGGAAGGTTAGCCTGCGGTTTAAAACCTGCCATAAAAACGACTTCGTCAGGGTCTGAGGACCCTTGACAGGATGAAAAAACCCACAACAATAGGGACATCAAAAAAATGGTCAATCCAAAATTTTTTAACATCTTATAGATAACACTCCTTATTTATTTTCATGATGAATCAATTTGAGGTTGCCATCGAGCAACGCGATGCTCCATTCTTCCTAATATGAAGGTCAGTCCAATTCCGATAACAGCAAGAAATATAATCGCCGCAAATAGAGTGTTCATGTCTAAGTTTCCATGTGAAACCATTATCAGACTACCAAGACCATGGCTAGAACCAAACCATTCTGCGATAACAGCACCTATGATTGATAGAGGGATAGCTACCTTTAAGGCAGCAAATATATAGGTAATTGAAGATGGGATCCGGAGCAACCATAAGATCTCCATCTCGGAAGCCGCGAGAGATTGCATATACAATAAGGTCTGTGGGCTCACAGACCTCAACCCTATAACAGTATTTACTAAAATCGGGAAAAAAGTTACTACCGACACAACTAGTATTTTG
>CAZUHE010000026.1:11662-13714 GCA_964620395.1 uncultured Dehalococcoidia bacterium | reverse complement strand
TTTTTATTCACTTTTTACAATATCAAAATCCAACCCTTCATCGTTTACATCTACCGAGACCGTATCACCAGGTTCACAGTCTCCTCTTATAATCATCGTAGACAGAGTATTCTCAATACGCCTTTGAAGAGACCTTCGCAGAGGCCTCGCTCCATATACTTTGTCATATCCATCATCGGCCAGCCATTGTTTGGCTTCGTCACTCAATTGAAGATTCACACCCTGATCAACCATTCTTTCTCGTATCTCATTCAGCATATTATTGACTATATCCAAAAGTTGATGATGAGATATCGCGTCAAAAACTACTATTTCGTCTATTCTGTTCAAAAATTCTGGCCTAAATGAACTTTTTAGCGCAGCTTCAATTGATTCTCTCAGATCCTTCTCTAATCTTTTCTCACTAACGTCCCGTAAAAACCCAAGTGTTTCAGTCTGAGATTGATCGGTTCCGAGATTGCTGGTCATAATAACCAAAGTGTTTCTAAAATCTACCGTCCTACCATGGCTATCCGTAAGTCTCCCGTCTTCCAGTAATTGAAGCAAAAGGTTAAACACATCAGGATGAGCTTTTTCAATTTCATCAAATAAGACCACCCTGAATGGCCTTCTTCTCACAGCTTCCGTGAGTTGCCCTCCTTCCTCAAACCCAATATATCCTGGTGGGGCACCCACTAATCGAGAAACCGAATGAGCTTCCATGTATTCTGACATGTCAATACGTACCATGTTATCCTCGTCATCAAAAAGATATTCAGCCAAAGCTTTAGCAAGTTCCGTTTTACCGACTCCCGTTGGCCCTAAAAAGATAAAACTTCCGATTGGGCGACTAGGATCCTTAAGTCCAGATCTAGACCTACGGACTGCATCCGCAACAACTTGAACGGCATACTCCTGGCCAATAACACGTTCATGTAACCTATCTTCCATCTTGAGAAGCTTCACTGCCTCAGTTTCCAATAACCTATCAACTGGTATGCCAGTCCATGACTCTATGAGATTTGCAATACCTTCTGGAGTTACCGCCACGTTCTTAAGAAGGTCATTATCTAAAGATCCTTTTTCGTTCTCAAAATCTTTTGACATATTCAGCCGTTGAGACTTCAACTCTGCGGCCCTCTCAAAATCTGCGAGCTCCGAAGCGGCAACTTCTTCTATTTCTAATTGACGCAGTGTACGTTCTTTCTCTCTCAAGGTTATTGGGTGTAACTGAGCATCAATTCTTATCTTGCTTGCAGCTTCATCTATCAAATCGACCGCCTTATCAGGTAAAAGGCGTCCTGTAATATATCGCTGACTTAGAGATGCCGCAGCCTCCAAAGCTGCATCTTGTATTTTCAGTTTGTGATGGGCCTCATATTTAGGCCTCAAAGCTTTCAGCATTTGAATACTACTTTCTAAATCTGGTTCTTCCACTAGTATGGGTTGGAATCTTCTTTCCAGAGCAGCATCTGATTCTATAAATCTCCTATATTCCGTCTCCGTAGTAGCTCCCAAACACTGTAATTCACCTCGGGCAAGAGCAGGTTTCATCATGTTACTAGCGTCTACAGACCCCTCAGATGCTCCAGCCCCAACAACCATATGAATTTCATCAATGAACAAAATAATTTCACCCCGAGATTCTGCAACCTCATCCATAACAGACTTTAACCTTTCCTCAAATTCACCACGGAATTTAGAGCCTGCGACCAGGGACCCCATATCCAAAGCCAATACACGCTTTCCTTTCAATTCGTTTGGTACGTCGCCTGAAACAATCCTCTGTGACAAGCCTTCTGCCATAGCAGTTTTCCCAACACCAGCCCCACCAATCAATACAGGGTTGTTTTTGGTTCTTCGAATCAGAGTCTGCATAACTCTTGATACTTCCGTGTCACGTCCTACTATAGGGTCTAAGTCACCTCTATTCGCCAAATCTGTAAGATCTGTTGTGAATTTTTCCAGGGATCTATACCGACTCTCGGCTCGCTGATCAGTAACCCTATGACCGCCCCTTACCTTATGTAACGCTCTATAGACCGATTCAGTAGTAACATTAAACTCTCCTAA
>CAZUHE010000026.1:0-11562 GCA_964620395.1 uncultured Dehalococcoidia bacterium | reverse complement strand
TGTGTTCACAATCCCATTGGTTGTGACGATATCTATTAAGTATCTGCTGTGAAACTGATATAGCTTCTTGAGCTTGCTCCGTGAATCTGTCCGGTCCTATTATCATAAGTTCCTCCCACAATTACATTACAAGGTTGTTGATAAAGGAAAAGCCAAATCACCTATCATTGTATCAACAACCTTGATACGGAACAACTCAAGTACCACAACTCTTGCGAAGCTTAATACCTTGCTTAATTCTGGTACCCTAATAAAAAATGTTAATTGACATACACACTCACACATACCCCACGTCCGATGACAGCACCTTAACCCCTGAGAAACTTATCAGTGAATCAAAAAGAATCGGATTGGACGGCATATGTATTACTGACCATGACGGGTTTTGGGACCCGTCAGATATTAAAAAATTGTCCATTAAGCACGATTTTTTAATATTACCGGGCTGTGAAGTTACCACTGAAGAGGGGCATCTGTTGGTATACGGCCTTGAGGAATACATATTTGGAATGCACAAGTCAAAATTTGTGAAAGAATTGGTAAATGAAGTGGGTGGGGCCATAGTAGTGGCGCATCCATACAGAAGGGTATATAGGGAAAGTGCTCCCCAAGATGAATTTTCATATCAGGAAATGGTCAAACGCGCGCTCAGAAATGATGTATTTAAATTAACGGACGCCCTTGAAGTAAAAAATGGTAGAGGTTCCACAAACGAAAATTTGTTTTCAGAAAGATTGTCTCAGGAACTTTCTCTCCCGGGAACAGGTGCCAGCGACGCCCATAGTCTAAAAGAGGTTGGAACCTATGCAACTAAATTCATGGATCCAATAACAAACTTGGGCGATTTTATTATCGCCTTGAAGTCTGGAAATTTCTCGTCACAAAAAGTAAATCACAGTATTTTTGATTAGGGTCCTAGGAACTCATTTCTAATATTAGCCAATCCAAAGCCTCTTCTTCTGATAGAACTCCATCCTTAATTTTGAAGTCGCATCTTAACGCAAAGTCATGAAATTCTAGCAATCGATCCCATTTGACGTTGGCCGCCATTTTGATTGTTTTTTGCAATGGATATCCATGTAATGACAAACGGTTCGATATTTCGCTTTCCCTATATCCATTCTGATTCAAACTTTTGGCAAGCAACATTAATCTGACTTGTCTCTCGATCAATCTGAATAAAACCACAGGAGAGGTACCCGAAGTAACAAGCATTTTTGAATACCTGAGAGAATTACTTTTGTCTCCTAAAATAGCAGAATCGACAACTTTGAAAACGTTCTGCTCTCGAACAAAAGGCACCATCATTGAAACATCCTCCCTTGTAACGATCTCTTGATCTTTGTATAAAGCTAATTTAGTTAGCTCGGACTGGATCATCCTTAGATCGCTACCCATAGAGTCAGCCAACAGTTGAATTGCATCACCTTTAATAACAACTCCTATTTTATTAGACATATCTACAATCCAATCTATAATTTGTCGTCCTTTTAAAAAGGGATAATATTCAATTCTTCCCTCAACTTCCCCTACCAATTTCATTAATCTATCTCGTGAATCCAGACCTTTTTCCAGGATTACAAGTTTGGTTGTAGGAGGAACCATCGTTAACAAATCTTGTAATGATGCCTCGTTTTTGGCACTCACTGTGGTATCAGATTTACCAAATTTAGTTAAATTACGAGAAAGGTTTTCTATGTATACAATCCTTTTATCAGACATAAACGGTAACGCGAAAATGGCCGATAAAAATTCATCTACAGTACACGCATTGGCATCCATTTTGATGATATTTAATTGTCTCAACTCAAGTGAATCAATGGTTTTATTCAAAACATTTATACGTTCGGAAATTCTGTACTCGTCATCTCCATGGACTAGAATAATCACCAGGCTTAACCTCAGAAGCTAGATTCTATTTGTTGCAACCAACAAACATTTATTTGACGGCAATAGTATATAATTCTTCGCTCAAGGGACATATATCAAGTGGAGGATAAGATGACCCGAATTCCAATCTTACTTCTTAAGCTTTTGATGGATAAAAGGGTTCCTATAAAACTAAAAATAGTGCCCTTGTTAGCTATTGTATACACTTTTTTACCAACTGATTTGATTCCCGATTTTTTCCCGATAATTGGGTGGATAGATGATCTGTTGATTTTGATAATTTCTGTTACTGTATTTTTGGGACTAGGTTCTTTTTCAATAATTTCGAAAGGTAACGCCGATGGCCCTGAGACAAAGCCCAATGAGGTTATTCCCGGACAATACAGGGTAGTTGATCACGATGATAAAACTGCTTCCGAATAAACACTTTACCTTTGATAGGGACTTATAGACATGCCATGTGTAAATAGGCTCACCATGATATAATTTCTGCTTGAATGTCCTGCATTTCCAGCATCGTGAGTGCAAATAACATTAAGGGACACTTCTAGTTTAGGAAGGGAATTATGAAGGTAGTTTTTCTACAAGACGTGAACGGAGTCGCTAACGGCGGCGACGTTAAAGAGGTTAAAAATGGCTTTGCCCGAAATTACCTCATACCTAAGAATATGGCCGCCCCTGCTACACCCAATAATCTTCTTCAAATCAAAAAATTACAAAATCAAGCTAGCACTACAAGAATTAAGCGCCTTGAGGATTTGAGAGAATTGGCTGAAGCAATCGATGGAACCGTTGTTAAGATAGATATGCGTGCAGGTGCTAATGAACAATTATACGGTTCTGTAACGGGCACAATGGTTGCTGACCTTGTATCCGAAATAACAGGACGGACCATAGACAGACAAATTGTGCAACTAGACAGCCCAATAAGAAAATTGGGGGTTTTCCCAATTCCAATCCGATTGCATCCGGACATATCTGCGATCGTCCAAGTGATAGTTCATGAAACTGGCTCTGACCCGGACCTATTAGAAATAAGTGATGATCAAGATTCTGATGTGGAAATCGAAGCCTCTATTGTTGTAGACTCCGAAGCAGGAAATGAGGAAGAGTCTTCCACTGGTGAAACCGAAGAAAGTGAATCAATAGAAAAAGATTGAACACAAGAAAATGCCTCATAGGCAATTTCTAATGCATCTTGGGCTCACCTTGACTCTAGTAAAAAGGTCTACAAAAGAGTCTGGCATTATGGTTAGCGTAGAAAAACGACCGAGTCAGGGTTAGTTCGGAGAAATTTAGATGTATACCGATAGGTTGCCGCCCTGCGATGAACAGGCGGAAAATTCTGTAATCGGATCATTGTTATTAGATGGAGAATCGATATCAAGAGTTTCTTCCTTCCTAAAAGCAGATGATTTTTATCAAGACAAAGGCAAATTTTGTTATCAAGCTTGCCTTGATCTAGTATCAAGGAATGAGGCTGTCAACCAAGTCACCCTGTCTCATGAGTTAGCAATTCAGGACAAACTTGACGTAGTTGGCGGCCTGGAATATCTAACTTTCCTAGCCAGTTCAGTACCAAACCCTACCCACATCACTCACTTTGCCCATATTGTCCATAACGCATCAGTAATGCGACAGTTAATACAGGCAGCCAATGACATAGCTCGAATGGGGTATGAAAACGCTGCTGATACTGAAAACACTTTAAGCAAATCAGAAGAATTGCTTTTCAGTATAAGATCCGGAAGAGGCTCAAGAGATTTCTCTCATATTCGGGAAGTTCTTGACAACTACATGGAAGAAAGTTTACAGGGACCAGAAGCTAACACTTTATCACCAATTTCCTCTGGATTTGACTTATTTGATCAATTACTGGGTGGAGGACTTCAACGATCCGATTTGATTATCGTAGCCGCGAGACCTAGCCTTGGAAAAAGCACCTTGGCCTTCAATATGGCAAGTGCTGCTGCTAGATCAGGAAACAGTGTTGGTATATTTAGTTTAGAAATGAGCGCAGAACAGATAGCAATGAGGTTAATCGCAAGTGAGGCTAGAGTAGACAGCCATCGGCTAAGGCTTCAACTATACAGTGATTCGGAAGAACGAAGACTCTTAGACGCTATCGGAACATTATCTGATATGCCAATATTTATAGATGACACCCCTATTCAAACAATAGTGGAAATGAGAAGTAAAGCAAGACGACTTCAGGCTGAAAGAGGACTAGATCTTATCATAGTGGACTACCTGCAACTTGTTAACAGTTCTGCCTCTAGAAATGCGAACCGGGTACAAGAAATGGGAGAAATATCCCGATCGCTTAAGGGGATGGCGAGGGATTTAAATGTCCCTGTTCTCGCCTGTTCACAGCTCAGTAGAGCTATAGAGCAAAGACCAGATCACCGACCTATGCTATCAGACCTGCGGGAAAGTGGAAGCATAGAACAAGATGCCGATGTAGTGTCTTTTATACATCGTGAGGATCGATACGTTGATTTAGATACTTGGCAGAAACGAAATCCTACTGAAGAATATCCCGCAAATATCGCCGATCTTATAATCGCCAAGCATAGAAACGGACGGGTAGGGAGCATAAAACTGTATTTCCAGGAACGCTTCGTGACCTTTGAAAATTTATCCACCTATGAGCATGAGCCAATCCAAGTTTTATGATATACGAAGGATTCCCAAAAGGCGTTCGTAATATTCCTGTACCTTCACCTATTTTTGGGCCCCTCCTTGAGCAAATAGACAACTTAGACGAATTAAAATGTACGCTCAGACTTATTTGGCTCATACAAAAAAAAGGCGGCAGAAATCAATACCTAACAGAAGCAGAGATAAAATCGGATAGAATATTATCGAACTCTCTTGGGAATCATAACGTCATGAAAACAGTGCGGGCTGCAGTCGCAAGGGGTGTATTTATTTATTTCCTGAGCAAACCTAACATGACACAAATATTCACCTTGAATTCTGAATATGGAAGAAAATTAGCAGAAACGTCTGATTGGATCACAGTCGAAAATGATCCAGAACCGTGGCACTCAGAAGAAAGTCTTCCTACGGTTTTTACCCTTTACGAACAAAACATAGGTATTATAACGCCTATCATAGCAGATAAAATTAAGGAAGCTGAAGATCTATATCCAAGCAGTTGGATCCCCGAAGCTATCAGTGAATCCGTAACAAATAACAAGAGAAACTGGAACTATATATCGACAGTCTTAGAAAGTTGGAAAACCAGGGGAAAGAGAGATGGAAAACCTACGAGAAATACTGGGAAGACTAGATACCGTTAAAGACGTGAACAATGATCACATTCCTCCTGATCAAATCGAAGACCAAGACGCTGTACTCGATTGCAACATTTGCGGCGGCAAGGGCTGGTTAACACCCATAGTGCCCACTGGACACCCAGATTTTGGATCCATAAAAGCTTGTGAGTGTCGTAACTCTATGCGAGAAGATGAAATCACTCGCCGATTACTAGCGTACAGTAATTTAGGGTATCTGAGCCAATACACTTTTGAATCATTAGATGAATATGGTCGAGATAATAATGATTCCAACAGGCAAATTTTCAAACAAACATTAAAAGATTCTTCAGATTTTTCTGAGAATCCATCTGGGTGGTTAACCATCACGGGACCGCACGGTACCGGAAAGACACACCTAGCCGCAGCAATAGCTAATCGATGCATTGAAACGGGCAAACCCGCTTTTTTCATATATGTCCCTGATCTAATAGACCACCTTCGTAGTAGCTATGCAAATGAAACTACAACGGATTTAGTTTATCAAGACCTGTTTCAGCAAATCCGAAATTCCCCAATACTTATTTTAGACGGGTTATCGTCACGATCAATAACACACTGGGCACAAGAAAAGATAAATCAAATGCTGAATCATAGGGCTAGTGGGCACATGCCAACAGTACTTACGCTATCTGACGATGTGTCAGACATAGACAGCTTTATAAAAAGCCGGATTCAAGATACTAACTTAGGTATCCTGGTTAGAACCGCCATAGATCTGGGGGATGGAACAAAAACACCCACCCTTGGCGATATACCAAAATCTCTCCAGAACATGACTTTTGAAACTTTCAGAACGAAGAGGAACCGTGAGTCTAGTCTCGTGTCAGAAAATTTAGAAGCAGCCTTTAAAACTGCTCGCGTCTATGCAAATAATCCAGATGGATGGTTAACGTTTTTCAGCCCAAATTCAGGGACAGGAAAAACTCACCTCGCTATGGCCATAGCCAACTACAGGAAAAAACAAGGCGACCGAGTCCTTTTTACTTTTGTGCCTGAATTAATGGATCACCTAAGGTCTGCTTTTTCACCAACTAGTAACCTGAACTCTGATAATGTTTTCAATGAAATTAAAGGCTGCCCATTATTGATACTAGATGATCTTGGTGAAGAAAGAGAGACAGATTGGGTCGAGGACAGATTGTACCAATTGATCGTGCACCGGCATAATCATCTACTACCTACAGTAATTACAACGAGAACAGATTTTGAAAAAGAAGCAAAACTAAATAGTGCCATCGCCTCTAGAATTCAAGACCCTTCAATAGGGCAAATTGTTCCTATCCAAACATCAGATTTTCGCATTTCTGCTTGATGTGAAGATAAATAAAAAGAGCGTAAATAATGGCCTGCATATTCTGCGACATCATTTCATTGAAAGAACCCGCGATTTTTCATCACAAAGAATCGGATTTTGTTGTTTTTGAAAACAACTTAAATTGGTTTCCGATCCAACTGTTATTGACTCCCACCACTCATATGACTCAGTCAGAACTTTGGTCTTCAGACAAACTTATTAAAAAAATGGCAAATCATGCCAACGAAATAGGCAAAATCAAATGTCCAGACGGATACCGTATATTATCTAATTTCGGAGATCATGGCATGCAATCTCAACAACATGCGCACATACATGTGATTGGAGGTAAAGAACTAGGTTTATACGTGGATAGAAAAAAATAACCTTCCGTTCCATCTACCATGCAAAATCCAATTCGTGTGATCTTCAACTAATCTTCTTAACTGCAATAAAAGGCTTCATTCATATGGCAAACAAAGATACTGAAACTATATTTTCCATCGATACATCTGGGATCAAATACGGTGAAGGCGCCACTTCTGAAGTTGGGTACGAATTGGACCGTTTAGGGGTAAAAAACGCGATCATAATCACAGATCCCTATCTCAGGGAAAATGAGGCGGTAAAAAAAGCATTTGAATCGATTGAATACCAGGGTATAAAGGTAACTATATACGATAAGGTAGAGATAGAGCCCACTGACGAGTCTTTCAAACACGCTATAGAGTTTTGTATAAACCAGGAATTTGATGGATTTGTTGCAGTAGGCGGAGGCTCTAGCATTGATACTGCCAAAGCAGCTAATCTTTATTCCACCCATCCTGCCACCTTTCTCAAATATGTGAATGCTCCAATTGGTGAAGGCTCCCCACCCCCAGGACCATTAAAACCATTAATTGCAATCCCTACAACTGGTGGAACAGGAAGTGAAACCACCGGGGTCGCAATTTTTGACTTCCTAGAAATGAAAGCAAAGACAGGGATTGCTCACAGGTACCTCAGACCAACCATAGGGTTAGTAGATCCTGACAACACGAAAAGCATGCCAAAAATGGTTCAAGCGTGCAGTGGGCTAGATCTATTGTGTCACGGACTAGAATCATTCACGGCCAAATCATTCACAAAGCGTCCTTCCCCTACTACACCGGGAGAAAGACCTTCATACCAGGGATCAAACCCAATAAGCGATGTTTGGGCAAGTAAGGCAATAGCTATGTGTGCCGATAATATTGTTTCAGCAGTAAATGATGACGGCAACCACAAAGCCAGAAGCAATATGCTGCTCGCTGCCACTTTTGCAGGAGTAGGCTTTGGAAATGCCGGTTGTCATCTTCCACACGGGATGTCCTATCCAGTTTCAGGTATGGTAAAGGACTACTCGGTTGAAGGGTATCCGGAAGGACAATCTATTGTGCCACATGGAATGTCTGTGATTCTAAACGCTCCAGCTGTTTTCAGATATACTGCACCTTCAAACCCCAAAAGACATCTGAAGGCAGCCGAACTTATGGGGGCGGATGTGTCTGGCAAGCACCCTATGGAAAGTGGGAACATATTGGCCAACGCTATTATTGAATTAATTCAAAAAATCCATATACCTAATGGGCTTGGCGCAATTGGCTATAAGGAATCTGACAGTAGATTATTAGCGAAAGGAGCAATGCCTCAGCATAGGGTCATAAAGCTTTCCCCAAGACCAGTCACTGAGGCCGATCTAACCCAAATATTCATGGAATCAATGACTCTATGGTAGAAAGGGTATGCGGGACTTTATACCTACAAACCCATAATATTAAATTTTACTAGCCTGCTTCATTTAGTTGAGCATCAGCCCATAGGATGATTTCTTCCGTTTTATTCCATTCCACGCAAGCATCCGTAATCGAAACTCCGTATTCCAATGAATTTATATCTCCCCCGAGACTTTGGTTACCACCATTGATATTACTTTCTAACATAACACCAACTATTTTTTCATTTCCAGATACTCTTTGACGAACTACATTTTCAAAAACTCCCGGCTGCTTTTTATGATCCTTATCTGAATTACCATGACTGCAGTCAACCACGACCCTTTGTTTAAGGTTCGCCGCCTCCATAACTTCACAAGCTTCCGAAACTGATTCTGCATCATAATTTGGACCCCTATTGCCACCTCTAAGCACTAAATGTCCATCAGCATTCCCATCAGTCCGAAGGACACAAACATGCCCGTCAGGCCCAGTACCAACATAAGAATGTTGTCCCCGAGCAGCAAGAATACCATCTATAGCTGTCTGAAAATTGCCATCTGTACCATTTTTAAATCCAACAGGAATTCCTATGGCGCTGGCCATTTGCCTATGGGTTTGACTCTCAGTTGTTCTAGCTCCAATAGCTACCCATGAAACGAGATCCTCAAAATAGTGAGGAACAACTGGATCTAAAAATTCGCTCGCTGCCGGCATACCCATTTCATTGATCTTAGCCAAAAGAGATCTAGCTGTTTCCAGTCCCTTTGGGATATCAAAAGTTTCATCCAAATTTGGATCATTTATCAAACCTTTCCATCCAACAGTAGTCCGAGGTTTTTCAAAATAGACTCTCATAACTAAATATATTTTATCGCCTAATCTTTCCCTCAAATCTATCAATCTTGTGGCATAATCAATAGCTGCTGTCTCATCATGTATCGAACAGGGACCAGTTATCAGTAATAACCTATTATCTTCTCCCTCCAGAATTTCATGTATCGTTTTTCTGGCATCTTCCACTGTATCTCTCGCCTTATCCGTTCTAGGAACTCTATCGACGAGCTCAAGAGGACTAAATAAATGTCTTGAAGAAAACCCGAGACCCTCGATATGACTTTTTTGTTTATTGTCCATCAATTGCTCCTGTTATTAAATTTTTTACTAATTACTGAGCCGAAATAACCACATAATCTAAAGCACAAAAAAAAGAGGCCCCGACCGCTACCGGTCGGGGCCTCTTCAAGTCTATGGTCATTATTTATACCAAAGGCACGCCCTGACGCAGCGGTATCTTTCCACTGCTAAAATAATAAAACCAATAAAAATAATACTTAGTATTCATAACTCTTCGATAGTATACTTTCAGCAAATTTATGTCAACGAAATTTCAGGAAAAATTATTCTGATAAAATTTTATTATGGTAGCTTCAAACTAAGTCCTACAAAATGTTAAATTAAGCTATGACCAACAACAAGCAAATACACAATCCCGATGATAATCCATGTTGCTCGATTTCCAGGCAAACTGATGCAAATACCCTTGAAGTAAAAACTCCATCCAGCATCAACTTTCACAAAAAGAAACATTCAAGAATGATCCCGATAAAGGGCGGCAACTTTCTGATGGGTAGCGATTCCAAGGCCGTATTTAAGGAGGACGGGGAAGGTCCAGTCAGAGAAATAGAAATTGAATCATTTTATTTATCTGAAACGGCAGTGACTAACACAGAATTCGCGACATTTGTTAGGGAAACAAAATATAGAACTGATGCAGAAAAATTTGGATGGTCTTTCGTATTCCACACGTTTATACATCCATCTCCATCCAACTCACAATTTCAATCACCTCATGGAACTCCCTGGTGGAAAAAAGTAGAAGGCTCTTCTTGGAGACATCCGAACGGTCCCGGTTCAAACATAAAATCAATAATGCGTCACCCTGTTGTCCATATATCTTGGAATGACGCGACCGAGTATTGTAATTGGGCCGGGCTACGATTGCCATCGGAATCGGAATGGGAATACGCTGCCCGAGGCGGTCTGCAGCAAAAGGAATTTCCATGGGGGAACGATTTAACGCCCGATGGCAAGCATATGTGCAATATATGGCAAGGTGAATTCCCTATGCATAACAGTCTGGAGGACGGCTTCATCGCAACATGCCCGGTAGATAGCTATGACGCTAATAAGTTTGGGCTGTATAACGTTGTGGGAAATGTTTGGGAATGGCAAAACGACTGGTTTAGTACCGATTTCCACAGATACGGAACCAGGCAAAACCCGGCAGGTCCAAGTTCTGGAACCAGCAAAACAATTAAAGGTGGATCTTACTTGTGTCATGATTCTTACTGCAATAGGTACAGGGTATCTGCAAGAAGTTCCAATACTCCAGATAGCTCCACAGGAAATTTAGGATTCCGATGTGCCTCTGATATGTGATAATCAAGGAACCCGCAATAATTCATCGACGATAATTAATTTTTTAACCCCACAAATCCATATAAACTGAAACCTCCATACTTTTTGTATAAAGACATTAGATATGGGTTCAGTTAAAGCTTTAAATTTAGTTTAAAAGGAGAAACAAAAAAATGCCTGAGTCAATGACCAGTGACGAAATTAGAGAAAAATTTCTAAGCTTTTTTGAACGTAAGGGGCATTTGAGAGTAGCAAGTTCATCTTTAATACCTGTAGGCGATCCCACTTTACTTTTAACGATAGCTGGAATGAATCAATTCAAACCGTATTTTTCAGGCCAACAACAACCTCCACAAAACCGCTTGACTTCATCGCAAAAATGTTTCAGAACGCCTGACATTGACATAGTTGGAGACGCCACACACAACACGATGTTTGAGATGCTAGGGAACTTCAGTATAGGAGATTATTTTAAAGATCAAGCAATAGAATTTGCTATGGAATTCGTCTCACAGGAACTAAATCTACCCAAAGAGCAATTTGGAATCACAATACATCACACAGATGATGAAGCATTCGAAATATGGAAAAACATAGGGGTTCTAGAAGAAAATATATATAGATTTGGGGACGAAGATAACTGGTGGGGACCTCCGATACACGGTTCTGAAGGTCCTTGCGGACCATGTAGTGAACTTCATTATGATTTTGGCAGAGATAAGGGTTGCCTGAAAGACAATTGTGGTCCCAACTGTGATAACAAAACAGCAACAAGTGAGCCTTGCGACCGGTTTGTTGAACTATGGAATTTAGTATTCATGCAATTTTACCATTACCCTGAAGGACACAGAGATAATCTTCCAGCCCCAAGTATTGACACCGGAATGGGATTGGAAAGGGC
>CAZUHE010000025.1:0-13897 GCA_964620395.1 uncultured Dehalococcoidia bacterium | reverse complement strand
GGGGATATAGCTCAATTGGGAGAGCGCGGCGTTCGCAATGCCGAGGTTGGGGGTTCGAGCCCCCCTATCTCCACCAAACTAAAGTGACTAATAATAAGACTGTAATTTTGTGGTCTTTGAAAAGTAAAACCGGGTCGCAATCGCACTGTGTTACCCACTATCTATTTCAGATAATGGGCTGGTATTTAATATAATGTGTTTAGGTTTTTGACTTGAAGTCACAGTAAAATCTTAAATACTTCCCGAAATCTTAGATTTTGGTGAGCCTATAACCTTTAAGGCGCAAAAGGAGTTTCAGCAGTAAAATGAGTGTGACCAAAGCTGTAATTCCAATTGCTGGATTTGGTACCAGATTTTTGCCATCCACACTTTCCGTCCCTAAAGTCATGATTCCCATCCTCAACAAACCCCCTCTACATTTTGCTGTTGAGGAAGCAGCCACATCAGGCATTGATCATGTGATACTGATAGTATCTGAGAATCAACGTTCAGTTTTGCAATATTTCCAACCCAACACAGAAGTGGAAAACTTGCTAGAAACCAGAGGGGATTACGAATTATTAAGGTCAATCAAAGAAATCTCGCATTTGGCCGATATATCCCTAGTCATACAAGATGATCCATTGGGTTTGGGCCACGCGATTTCTTTGTCAAAATCTCAAGTCGGAGACGAATCATTCGCTGTTTTACTACCAGATGACTTTATTGAAAGTGAAAATCCAACAATAGCTAAAATGATGGATATAAGTGCCGACAATGATGGGTTTGTGATAGCTCTCAAGAAGGTAAAAAGAGAACAGATACCACACCTAGGTATAGTAGGTATGACTCCTCAAAAAAATAGCCCCTTAGCTGAGATAAATTCCATGGTTGAAAAGCCTAATGTAAGTGAGGCTCCATCTGACATAGCTATAATTGGTAGATACATACTGCCACCAGCCATATTTAATGAAATAGAAGAACTATCCCCTGGTGCTCTGGGCGAAATTCAATTGACGGATGCATTATCTGGATTGCTTTCAACCCATTCTTGCTTAGGTTTTCTTTTCCCCGGTCATCACTTTGATGTTGGAACACCGACAGGATTGCTGAAGGCATCCACCTATCTAGCACTAAAAAAAGATGATATCAGGCCACAATTCACAGAATGGCTTCGAGAAGAACTAGACGTCTAGCGAAAGGCATATAACACGCCAAATACGACAAACATCCAAAGAAACACATTAGCCAACAGGATCTTGTCTTCAAAGAAAATTAGTTCTGGGCGTTCTCCAAATCCTTTTGACCTAACTAATGACTGATATCTGAACAAACCAAACGCCACAAATGGGATCGTCAATATCATCGAATTATTTGCAGGCAAGTTATTGGCTGTAAATATGTATAGGCAATAGGAAATGAGAGATATCAATAAAACCGCAGTCATTGCCAAACCGAGGAATTTTATCCCGTAGTAATGCATAGTTTTTCTTCTTGTTTCAATCGAATCAGGTGCACTGATAGCTTCGGATAATCTCTTGGCCAAACTAATAAAAAGGGCACCAAAGCCCATACACACATACAACCACAGCGAGATGGGCACATCGACCGCTATGGCACCAGCCATAACTCGAATCACAAATCCAGATGAAATACATAAAACATCTATCACAAAGATGTTTCTGAGCAAAAAACTGTACAAAGTCATTAAAAAGAAATAGGCAACGATGTAGAGTAGTATTCCCTTAGAAAAGACTATTGCAACTGTAATGGAACATAACAGAAAAACCGAACAGGCAAAAAGGGCAATGACGGGGCTTATGCTCTCCTTTGCTAGAGGTCTATTTTTCTTGTCCGGATGTAACCGATCTTTTTTCGCATCAAGAACATCGTTAAGTAAATATGTTGACGCGCTGGCCAATATAAAAGTCAGAAAGCAAATGGAAGCATCAATAAGAAGTTGGGCAACGCGAGTAGAGCTAGATAAGTCCCAAAACTCGTTAAATGAAAATATTAGTGGAATAAAAACAACAAAGTTTTTTGTCCACTGAGACGGTCTACTCGTTATTAAAACATCAATTAACACTTACTATTCACTCCATTGATAACACCAACTTTCTCTAGAACAGTAAGGAACATTGCGTCCGAAGCCCTGGAAATTTAAGGGTGTTAGAATGTGACAATATCTATGGTAAAGGGAGATATTTTTCTGCAATTACTATATCGTAAAGAAACATACCAGAGCTAGGGGTAAGAAGAGACAATGTCAGGTCATTCGAAATGGTCAACAATAAAACATAAAAAAGCTATCACAGACGCGCGCAGAGGAAAACTTTTCACCAAATTATCCAAGGAGATAATAGTTGCTGCCAAGCAAGGGGGTGGAGATATAGACATGAATTTCAGGCTGCGCATGGCAATACAGATAGCCAAAGACAACAACATGCCCGCAGAAAACATAGACCGTGCCGTGAAAAAAGGAACCGGTGAATCTGGGGAAAACGATGTCATGTTCGAGATCACATATGAAGGATATGGTCCTGGGGGTATAGGTATTCTGTTGCAAACTCTAACTGACAACAAAAACAGAACAGTTTCAGACATCAGATCTACTCTTACCAAAGCCGGTGGTAATATGGCTGAATCAGGGGCAGTTTCGTGGCAGTTTGATCAAAAAGGCGTCATCGTTGTTGCAGCGGCAGAAGAATCCGCAGAAGACATTGCTATGGTCGCGATTGATGCTGGAGCAGATGATTTCGAAACCTATGAAGGTACCCTCCACGTTTATACTGAACCGTCTCATCTAGAAGACATCAGATATGCTCTTTCCAGCAAGGATGCAAGCATATCTTCTTCTGATATATCTATGATACCAACCAACACGGTAATGCTAGAAAATAACAAAGCTTTGCAAACATTGCGTTTGTTGGACTCACTAGAAGAACTTGATGACGTTCAAAAAGTTTATTCAAATGCTGATTTCCCTGAAGAAGCTTTGAGTAATTTTCAATCAAGTTAGGTGAAATGGATTGAGGGTACTTGGGGTTGATCCCGGAACCGTTCGAATGGGTGTTGGAATTGTAGATTCTGACGCTGGGGAACTTGTATGCCATTACTACGGTGTTATAAAACCAAAAAGATCTGATCCTATAGAAAAAAGATTAGCGCATCTCTTTGATTCAATAGACGATATTATCATCGCCAATTCTCCAAAGTTCGTCGCAGTTGAGGAACCTTTTGTGTCCCAAAACGCTAGAACTGCCATTGCCATTGGACAAGCCCAGGCAGTCGTTTTGGTAGCCGCATCACGGCACAAAATACCTGTTGCACGATATGCACCTCAGGAAATAAAAAAGTCCGTTACTGATTATGGGCACAGTTCAAAAGAACAAGTAGAAGACATGGTAAAAATACTATTAAATGAAAACACTATTGAAGGGCCAGATGACGTAACAGATGCACTAGCAGTTGCGATCTGCCACCATAATTCTCAATGGTTAAATAATCTTGTAGGTACGTGAAAGAGTGTCCACACTAATATCCGCCATATTCGGCAATTTAGAAACTAAGGGTGTTGACTTTGCAGACATAAGTATTGGAGGAATCACTCTACGCGCAAATATATCCACAAAAACTTCTGAAGATTTAGGTGAAGTAGGGAGATCAGTTCGTCTTCACACATCCCTTCAAGTTAGACAGGATCAAATCTCACTTTACGGGTTTTCTACTGAAGAAGATCGAATAACGTTTGATACTTTGATAAATATAAATGGTGTCGGCCCACGATTAGCGCTTGCTATCCTATCAACATTTACTGCTGGAGAATTATCCACGGTTGTTAACTCCGAGGACAGCAATACGTTAACCCAAGTCCCAGGTGTTGGAAAACGCACTGCGAGTAGAATTCTGCTCGAACTAAAAGGGAAAGTAGACCAAATAAGCGACATTATAACGGTCGATAACAAGGCCCAGGACGTATTAGCCGCTTTGACCGCATTGGGATACTCGGCGCAAGAAGCAAGACAAGCGATGGCAAATGTGCCCCCAAATGAAGATATAAGCGGGGAAGACTGGATACGCATCGCACTCCAGCATTTAACCTAGAGATGAAAACACATCTAGACCACTTAGCGCTTGAATATGACCTGCTATATGCGGATCTAGAGGAAGATATTCCTTTTTGGATTGAAAAGGCACATCAATGTAATGGAAAAATACTGGAAATAGGATGTGGCACGGGAAGAATAACCATACCGATCGCAAAATCGAACGTTTATGTTACTGGAATTGACATATCATCACATATGTTGAAAATCCTTAAGAAAAAATCGCTTCAAAACAATGTGCATATTGACACTCACCTGATGGATATGAGGGCATTAGACTTAAAAGAATTATTCAACTTAATCATTGTTCCATACCGCGGTTTTCAACACTTACTTACAATTACTGATCAAGAACAGTCACTTATTTCCATGCGAAAAACACTAAATGAAAATGGTCGCCTGATCATAAACTTGTTCCCACCAAATATAGAAATGTTTGACCAAAACAAGCTTATCTCCTATGAAAGTAAAACAATCGCAAACAATCGCAAACAAGAAAAGCTCACTATTCGACATCGAGTTCAAGTCGATCCAGAAACTCAGAATGTATCTGTAGACCTTTTCACTCAACATCAAAATGAGGGCATTATTTTTAAAGAACAGTATTTTGAATATACCCTGAGTTACCTATACGAGAAAGAAGCTGAATATTTGTTCAGGAATTGCGGTTATCAAGTTATTGACCTATATGGGGACTATAATCGTGGACCATACCAATCAGGAAGCGCTGATATGATCTGGGTCTTGGAAAAAACAGGGTGAATAGATTTGGCTGACTTCCAACTTGTTTCAGAATTTGATCCTAAAGGCGACCAACCCCAAGCTATTGCGCAACTCGTAAACGGTATAGACAGTAAATTAAAACATCAAACATTAATGGGTGTAACAGGCAGCGGAAAAACTTTCACAATGGCGGGCGTTGTTCAAGAGGTTCAGAAGCCTACTCTAGTCCTTACCCACAATAAAACACTGGCGGCTCAATTAGCAACAGAATTCAAACAATTTTTTCCTAATAATGCAGTGGAATACTTCGTAAGCTATTACGATTATTACCAACCAGAGGCCTATGTTCCAAGAACTGATACATACATAGAAAAGGATGCCGACATAAACGAGGAATTGGATAAGTTAAGACATTCCGCAACAAGATCCCTTTTAACGAGAAAAGATGTTCTCATCGTAGCATCTGTATCTTGCATATTTGGCTTGGGTTCCCCGGAGGAATATCAAAGCTTTGTCGCTTCTGTCGAAAAAGGCGGAGTTAGAAATAGAGGCAAATTAATCAGACAGTTGATCGACATGCAGTACGAAAGAAACGACTTTGATTTAACCAGAGGACGGTTCAGAGTTAGAGGAGACACCTTAGAAATATTACCTGCCTACGAAGAGCTTGGTGTAAGAATCGAGTTCTGGGGTGATGAGGTGGAAAGAATCCTACAGCTGGATCCTCTTACGGGTGAAATAATATCTGACTTGGAACATGTAGACATTTACCCCGCGAAGCATTTCGTAACTTCGCAAGAAAAAATGGCATCGGCTATAAAATCTATTGAACAAGAACTAAAAACACAGACAGAAATTCTTAAAAAGGAAGGGAAACTCCTAGAAGCACAACGGTTGGATTCACGAACAAGATATGATCTAGAAATGATGGAAGTATCAGGATATTGCGCAGGAATCGAAAATTATTCTAGGCATCTATCACAAAGAGAGGCTGGAAGTAGCCCGTATACATTGATGGATTATATACCTGACGATTTTTTGCTTTTCATTGATGAATCTCACATGAGTGTTCCTCAAATAAGAGGGATGTACAAAGGAGACAGATCTCGCAAGGAAACTTTAGTCGAATTTGGATTCCGCCTGCCATCTGCCATAGATAACCGGCCCTTAAATTTTGAGGAATTTGAAAACAGGGTCAATCAGGCTATATATGTTTCAGCAACACCGGGGCCGTATGAATTGGAAAAGAGTGAAAATACTGCCGAACAACTAATAAGGCCTACAGGCCTATTGGATCCACTTATCGAAGTTAAGCCCATCGATGGACAAGTTGATGATCTTATGCAGGTAATTTCAGAAAGGATTTCCAAATCGGAAAGAGTCCTTGTGACCACACTAACGAAAAGAATGGCAGAAGATTTGTCAGAATATCTAAAGGAATCCGGGGTACGTACTCATTATTTGCATTCCGAAATTGACACTTTGGAAAGAAGCGAAATATTAAAAGATTTGCGGATGGGGGTATATGATGTAGTCGTAGGAATAAATCTGCTGCGGGAAGGGCTAGACTTGCCTGAAGTAAGCTTGGTAGCAATTTTAGACGCTGATAAAGAAGGATACCTTAGGTCAACCACTTCATTAATACAAACTGTTGGCCGCGCTGCGCGACATGTTAATGGCCAAGTAATCATGTACGCAAATAACGTAACGAATTCCATGAAACAAGCAATTGACGAAACCGAGAGAAGACGCGAAATGCAAAAAGCCTTTAATTTGGAACACGGCATTACACCTACTAGCATACATAAAGAAATCAGAGACATAAATGAAAGAATCAAAGACACTATCAAGGCTAGTTCGGAGCCATCAGTCTCCAGTGCTGATCTTCCCAAGGAAGACATTGTGCGACTAATAAAAGATCTCGAATCTCAAATGAGAAAAGCTTCAAAGCAATTAGAATTTGAAAAGGCTGCTCTGCTTCGAGATCAAGTAGTAGATTTACGCAAAGTTTTAGTGAAATAAATGGTGCCATTCTAAAATTGACAGTGCCTATCCCAAAATATAATATTAATTCATGACCTTTCTGGTCAAGAAGCCTTTAGGAAGCAAAAATGTGCGTTTATGGGAGTTGTGATGTCAGATAATGAGGTGCTCACTCAAGATGATGTATTAGAAGCCTTGAGAGATGTATATGATCCTGAAATACCCGTCAATATTGTTGATTTAGGACTTGTATATGGTGTGAACGTTCAGGAAGGTGATGTAGATGTTCGAATGACCCTTACTTTTGCCGGTTGTGGCATGGGACCATACATAGCACAGCAAGCAGAATGGCGACTCGCTGAACTTGAGGGAGTCGAAGACATTAATGTTGATTTGGTTTTTGACCCTCCTTGGACACCTGAAATGATCACAGAAGAAGGAAAAAGACTCCTAGGTCTCGACGACTAAGAAATCTATCTGATCCACCTGCAATTTAGATGAAAACCGGAGACTTAGATGACTCAACAACCTCCCAACATACCTCAGGCACGTGCTCGAATTGAAGGAATGAAACGCCAATTCGAGCAAAAACGCCAAATTGAAGAATCACTGTCAGGAATAAAAAATAAAATAGGAGTTTACAGTGGAAAAGGTGGCGTCGGGAAAACGACTGTTGCTATCAACATAGCTGCTGCATTATCACATCAGGGAAACAAAGTGGGGGTATTAGACGTAGACATAGATTGCCCTAACATAGTACGAGCCCTAAACATATCTGATCAGCCTTTGATAGACGACAATAAAAAAATGATTCCACCAGAAAGATTTGGCATAAAAGTTATGTCGATGGCTTTTTTTCAGGAAAATCAAGATGAAGCCATAATATGGCGTGGTCCAATGATACATAACGCCATAAATCAAATGCTTCAATCCACCAGTTGGGGGGATCTTGACTACCTAATCATAGATCTTCCTCCAGGAACTTCAGATGCTCCTCTCACGGTTATGCAAGTATTAACGATGGATGGATTCGTAATCGTTACAACTCCCCAAGAGCTTGCAAAAATAGATGCGAAAAGATCAATAAACATGGTAAAGAAACTGCAGATTTCGGTACTTGGAGTAGTAGAAAACATGAGTGGGGATTTTTTCGGAACAGGTGCAGGGTCCGATATAGCATCCGAGTTAAATATAAATTTCCTCGGTAACCTCAGTATGCGAACAGAGTACAGGGACATGTCAAGACCCACAAGCCTCATAAATAATGATGTGTTAACCGAATACAACCATATTTGTGAAAATATGGCCGGAGCCTTAAAAGAAAATAACTGAGAATAGCCATAAGTTAAGAATTAGAAAAATTTCTTTGCTTTAGGTCTTTCAATAAGGTCTTTAACCCGTTAATTTTTCCCTTTCCCAGATGATACTTTGTTATTGGTATATTTTGTTCCATCATAGCAATAAAATCTCCTTCTGATTGAGCCATTGAAATATCACCAAATGTAAAGTCTTCGCCCGGAATTTTAAAATCACCATCTAAATCATAGGTTATCTGAATAAAAACTCCATTTCGTGGCCCACCTTTGTGCAATTGACCAGTGGAATGCAAGTAAGAAGGAGCATAGCCAAGCGTAGTTGGTACTCCAGTTATGCGCGTCAATTCTCTCCTTATTTGAGCCAGTAGCATCTCCACCCCAGATATTCTGGGTAGGTAAGCAAGTATGCCAATATAGTTACCGAACCTACATTCATCCAAAAGTTGCGATATAGGTAACCCCGATCCCTTGGGCCTGTTAATTACGGATGTTGTGCCAGAAAGCAAAGTTCTTGTTAACATTTTCGATCTTTCCACTTCAGGTTGATCAAAAGGATTAATTTTCAATAGATGTCCGAGTGCAGCTACTGCAATCTGCCATTTAAAAATTTCAGATACTATATTATTTTCAACCTCGTCGATATACATATGCATTACGGGAAAATTTGCCCTCGCGAGGTCCAAAATACGTTGACGCCCATCTACAATCTGTTCTCGGCCAGTTTCTATGAATATAAAAGCCCTATCTGAACTATAGTCTTCATCATTCATTTGAGGCTCTTTTGTTATCAAAATGATGCCGTTGCCGTCTTTCCCAAGGCTTTCAGATATAAGCTGCTCAATCCATAATGCCAGAGCATCTAGACTAGGGGATCCCGAAGGCACTTCTATCGTTAATTTATCTCTACCAGATTCTAAAGATTTCGCTATAAATTGAATCAAACTTACGATTTCATCATATAAACGTGAATTTCGGTTGTCTTTTTCAGATAAACCTCCAAAAATGAGATCAAATGAAGTTAACCTCGCTCCCATTAAATAAGCTGGAAAAAGGCCAAACGGTGTAAGAGCCGAAAATCTACCACCAACCTTACGGTCACCGTATACGACTTTTTCATAACGCATCATATTGGCCAAGTGTTCCAAATCAGAGCCTTGATCTGTAATCGCAAAAAAGTTTTTGCCATCGCTCAAATGAGAAATCGACGAGTGCCTAAATTCATAAAAAAACCTCTCAAGGCACCTAGTCTCCAAGGTGTTGCCAGACTTTGAGGCGATCATAAATAGAGTACTTGATAAATTTATGGAACTATTAACGGTTTCAAGTTCTTCTGGGTTGACAGTATCCACATACCAGGTTGTGATATCAGATTGGGATGACATGAAACTGTTCAGAAGTTTCCCTCCCAAAATACTCCCTCCGAAACCTACGAAAACTATATCGGTATATTTAGGTAATAACGAAATAAAAGAATCCCATTCACGATATAAATTATCGATATCCTGAAACTCTATTAAATTAACCCAACCCATAGATCCTTTGTAAAACCCTGGATGTTGATCCCATATGGAAAAATCTTCGCTGAGAATAGAATCCACGATATAACAAATATTGTTCTTGTCAGTGTCGATGGAAGTACGATTAATTAAGCACATGGATGATATTAGAGAAATATCTAATAATTAAACTGACACAGATTTCTGTTTCGATCCTATATTAACCAATATCTGATCAAATGAATCCGCAAAGCTTTTTACCCCATCTTTCAGTAGTCTTTCCGTCAACAACGTTAAATCTATATCCATTTTCTCTAAAACATCAATATGAGTTCTCGCATCTTCAATATCATCAGTAATACTAACAGTAGGGTTTCCATGATCAATATAAGCTTCTAAAGTCGCATCGGGCATTGTGTTAACTGTATCAGGCCCAATCAAAGAATCCACGTATAGCAAATCATGAAACTGGGGGTTTTTTGTGCTCGTGCTAGCCCACAATGGACGCTGAACCTTAGCCCCTTTTTCAGCTAACGCTTTGAATTTATCATTTTGAAACGTTCTTCTAAAATCGTCATATGCGATCCTTGCATTAGCCAAGGCAGTCTTACCTATATATGGGCGACTTGTTGATGGCATCTCACTCAAAATGGTATCAACCGCTGTATCAACCCTGCTAACGAAAAAAGAGGCTACAGACGATACGGAGGATATGTCACCGCCGTTTTGTAATAATTGGCCAAGACCATCAATGTATGCATCACGCACTCTTGAGTACATGTCTGTTGAAAAAATGAGTGTGACATTTACATTGATCCCTTCCCCTATTAGGGCCTTTATGGCCGGTATCCCTTCAGGAGTGGCCGGTACCTTAACCATCAAATTAGGCATCCCAACTGCCTTATGCAATCGCTTAGCTTCTATTATGGTCTCGTCGGTATTGTTGGCTAAATGTGGGTTTACCTCAAGAGAAACCATACCATCTATATACTGGCTGTCCTGATAAATTGGCAACATTAGTTCGGCAGCTTTCTTTATATCGTCAACTGCTAGATTCTCAAAAACTTGAGCTTCATCTAAGGAAGATTGTGAAAATCTTCTTATGTCGGCATCGTATAGCGTTCCTGAACCTATCGCCTTTTCAAAAATCGTAGGGTTAGAGGTCAGACCTACAACACCATTTTCGACTATTTTGGCCAAACTACCGTCTTGTAACATTTGCCTGCTGATATTGTCATACCAGACTGACTGGCCAATATCGGACAGTTTTTTTAATCTACTATTTGCTCCCATACATTACCTCCCGAGGTTAATGTCTAGAATTTTATACTAGGTAAATAGTAGCATCATTCATAAGTACAAATATCTGAGTTATGCAATGCCTTGGCGATTAATTGAAAAATCACATCGTAAGTCTTCTGTAAAGGACCAACAATCTTTCCGGTAAATCATTAATATCATCCAAAATTTCGTAACCCATATCAGAACACATCGTTTTCAGATAATCATGTCCATTTTTATCAACGGTTAAGCAAAAAGAATTGATACCTTTTTCTTTCGCCTCATCAAGAGCCATTTTTGTATCATGAACTGCATATTCTTTTTCAACGCCTTCTCTACTATAGCCTCTATCTTGAGGGCGTCCATCACTTATCAAAAAGAGTATCTTTGTCCTAGCGTCAACCTGGTCCAATTTATACGCCGTATGCCTTATCGCGGGGCCCATTCTCGTTGCATGTAGAGGAGCAATCCTTTCTATTCTTTTCTTTACTTTATCTGAAAAGTTTTCCTGTAGATCTTTCACTGTATAAAACTCTACATTCTCTCTACCATACCCTGAGAACCCATATATACCGTATATATCGCCAATAGCCTCCAATGCATTTATAAGCAGTACCATTGATTCCTTTTCTATGTCTATGATCCTCTTGTAGGATCTACGCATTTGTTCGCCGCGCCGCGTTCTCAACCAAACCATGTATTCAACAGGATCATCTGGAGCATCCCAATCATCCTGTTGCTTATTCCCCTCATCAATAGCTTCAGCAGTCGAGGCACTCGTGTCTAACAAAAAGGCAACAGCAACGTCACGCTGGACCTTGTTTCTTCTCCAATAAAATTTTTCGTCAGGACTTGCTCCAGTTTTGATATCAACCATATTTTCTATGACATCATCAATATCGATATCTTCACCATCCATCAACTTTCGTTCCTTGCGAAACATCTCAGGAACCATCATCTCAAATTGCCTTCTTATTCGAGTTACAAGAGATCCATATTCATGCAAGGTAGTCCCATAATACGAGGGATCACCTTGTTGCATCGTTTTCTGGCGAACAACACACCACCTTGGTTTATAATCGTCCGCCCTAAAGTCCCACTCATCGTAAACAAATGTTTCTGGTTCTCCTGACTGTAATTCTCCTCCTTCTTCATCTACATGAACAAATGGGCCTTGAGAAGCATCAGGAGATTGGGGTACATTGGATCCCATCTCCTTCATAATATTGTCAGCAAACATACCGCTAGAATCTTGAATTTCACCTTGAACAGACTGCAGATCCAATTCCGCACTATTTTCAAGGAGTTCCTGTAATTGTTCTTGGGACAACGGATCCCCTTCTGATTGACCTAATTCATCTTGCTGTTGCATCCTTAAATCTGTCATCAACTGGGCTAATTCCGGTTTAAAATCTCCCCTATATTCAACTTCTTCAACTGATTCATAATCCTCTTCTCCTTCAGGTCTAAGCTCCATTTCCATCCCCATACCGATCTGTTGAATTAACTGTTCCATATCAACAGCATCTTCGTATTGGTCTTGAGATTCTTCTTCCATATCCATATCAGTCCAATCTTCAGAATCTATCTCTTCATTTGGGATGCTGGAGATTACTGCATATATTCGGAGAGTAGCTTCAGCAGAATCTTCGACATTAGTGTTTGGAATCAACAGAGCCTTTAAAATCCCAGATATCTGTTTCGCCTTGTCCACATATTTAGTGGGTGCATACAAATCCCCATCCGGCCCTAAACTTAAGAGAAGAAGAAATTCGACC
This sequence comes from uncultured Dehalococcoidia bacterium, assembly GCA_964620395.1. Taxonomy (GTDB): domain Bacteria; phylum Chloroflexota; class Dehalococcoidia; order Lucifugimonadales; family UBA826; genus CAZUHE01. Next base: position 1,235 of record CAZUHE010000025.1, on the reverse strand, counting down.
ATAGCTTCTCTTGCAGGTAGTTCCTTTATGTCAGGTCTATTTTCATGGGAATCTTGCTGTACTTTTTGATATGGAATTCTTATTCCTGGATACTCTTCCTTCACGATGAAATCAAGACGACCATCCTCAACCACAGTGAAAATGTCCAAAGCAAGCTTTCTATCTTCAAACAAATCAAAGAATCTCTGCATGTCAGTCAGCCACGCTCGTTCCAATCCCGTTTCTAATTCATCTTCATCAACAGTCGGATCATCCTGATTTGCATTTTCAAGAAGCTCCTTTTCTGTTAAGGATTCATTTTCCTTTTTGGATTCCTCCAACTTAAATCTTAGATCCTCGAAAATAGTAGATGGAGTGGGAAATTCAAAATTAAAACTGCCAAATTCCAAGTGAGCTACTTGATGGGTAGAAACCACCTTGAACCAATTAAAATTCTCTTCCTTAGACTGGTATCTATCCACAATAGTAGGTACAAACACAGTGGAGCCTTCGGTGGTTGGAGATTCATTGGAAACCCATCCAATATTTTTTTCCACGAGTTCAGCTGTTGCAGCCAACTTTATTTCAGCGCCAGCTAAACCACGACAATACATTTCCATGACCGGCTTTATTTTATCTAGTTCGATACCTGAAGATAGACCTTCGATGATGCTTTCTGAGTGAGTAGATTCTATCTTAAAAAAAGCTATGCCTCCGTCCTTGTTATCACCTAGTATTCTTACCCCTTCTTCATACCAACGCGTCACCTGTATCATGGTAAGTTTTTCCAGAACTGTTGGTAATGATTTGATAAATTCTGGTACTGCAAAAGCTTCCTGAGACAGTAAAGATTCCGCAAGATCCAAAATTCCATCATGATGATCTTCAGGTATACCCGATAAGGCCTCCGATACCTCCATCATAGTACCTGGTATATTAGAACCTCCACTCTGTGCAAGTTTTTCAGTCAACACTAAGAATCTCAACCTTTGGGACAAAGCAATTTTGGGAAGAGATTTAGAAGCTACCTCAAAAAGACTTTTTACTTCTCTCCACCCAGTCTCAGTAAGTTTGGTTGCCAAAGACAAAAAAGCTTCCTTGTCTTCACCGACGAGAGGGAATATATTTTTGCCTAACTCCAAACATTCTGATGATAAGTCATAAGATCTATGTGACAGTAAGTCAATGAAAGAAGCAAATTTTTCTAATTCTTGAAAAGACAATTGGTCTAAAAGAGCAGGGCTTTGACTAAAAAA
>CAZUHE010000024.1:4573-14424 GCA_964620395.1 uncultured Dehalococcoidia bacterium | reverse complement strand
TAACATCTTCTGATTTCCTCGGAAAAGAAGAAATACGTGCCTGTGAAGGATGTCTATAAATTTCTCTAATGAGCACCGTAATCGAGTTACCTTCAACGCTGGTTATACTAGCCTCGTATCTATTACCGCCATCCATTAATTTACGTATCCGGGAACCTATCTTTGGTTCCAGTGTTCCTATCTCTTCCGTATCCTGATATTTCACTCTTACACTTTTTGAGTTAGGGACAAGTTCTAGAGGGTGACCAGGAATAAACTTCGACAAATCACTATTGTCCGGAATGTTAACCAATCTAGTCACTCCAGTTTTACCACTATCTTCGATAAAATTCTTTCTCACAGCGTTTTTCTTAGATTGTTTCCCTTTTTTCGTCGTTGATAAATTTTGTAATCTAGCAAGGTTTTTCTTTGCAATTGGGTTATTGTGGGATAATACCAATGCGCAAAGGAAAGCCTCTGCCCCCTTAGATTTTTCACCTGTTTCTAATAAGGCCTTGCCAAGCCGATTATGACTTTCTAATTCCCATGGAAAATCGTCAACAATCATATTATTGATACGAACCGCCTCGGACCATTCAGAATCCATAGCGATGCGAACGGAGGAGCGAGTGTTGTCGTCCCGATACCTCTTTAAGCTTTGAGAAACTTGGTATGCGTCGTCCGCATCCTGATTGTTACCAAGCTTCATCAAAGCATCTCCTAATCGGGTATAAGCGTCATAATCGCTTGGCAATCGTTCTATGATCTTCCGATTAGTGACCACTGCTTCTTCCCACAGGCCATATCTTGCCAGCTTTTGAGCTTCCCTAGAAAAAGTCTTGCGAAACTCTATCAATTTCTCCAAATCTTTTGATTTCAAAATCCTATAACTCCAAAAAAAGTGTTTCGAGTGTCGGAATTCTAATGATTATATTTTCCTAAGTGCAATATATTTATGAGCTCTTATTTCGCTATTTTATGGTGGGGCTCTTCGCAATTTAACGCGTATGTAGATCATTTTAACGACCGCCTCCATGATAATCCCTAGGGACATCTTCGAAGTTCCCAACTGTCTGTCAGAAAAAATAATTGGTAATTCAACAATCTTAAATCCCATTAATTGGCATATATAGGCTATTTCAGATTGAAACCCAAAGCCTTTACATCTTGCTAAATCAAAATCAATGCAACTGAGAGCGGATCTCCTGTAAGCTTTAAACCCAGAAGTAACGTCATTTATTTGTAAATAGGCTATTTTTCTAATAGCATAATTTCCGATCCAACTAAGGAATTTACGAGTCCAGTGCCAATCTTCATCGACTAATCCATTTGTTATATATCTAGAACCCACAACCACTTGATATTTATCTAATAATTGCAACATCTTTGGAATATATTCAGGCGAATGGGATAAATCTGCATCCATTTGAATGATTACGTTGAATTCCCTTTCCAGAACCCAGCGGAAGCCCTTAACGTACGCTGTACCTAAACCGGATTTAGATCGACCACGTAGCACATAAACACAAATATCAGAATTTTTTCCCACTGATTCCGCGAGATCAGCTGTTCCATCTGGCGAATTATCGTCCACTAACACAAGGGTCAAATCAGATATGCCAAGAGCCTCTATTCCAGTTATAAGTTGAGGTACATTATCAGCCTCATTATAAGTTGGAACAACGATACAGATCGACGTAGACGAATATATACCTGTCCTACCTTGGAATACCGACATACCTATCTCATCTTGTATATTCCCATTATGTGCCGAATCTTAACTAGTAGGGTGTCCCTTATCATTTCAATAGCGGCCGGGCCAATCCTCAAGCGACTATCTGAATTATGATACCAGCGAATCGGTAGTTCAAACGTAGTCATATTGTATTTCTTGGCAAGCATCAATACTTCAACATCAAACGCCCAACCATCAACCACTTGGCGATCAAATAACAACTTGGCAGCGTTTGATGTGAAACATTTAAAGCCACATTGGGTATCTTTGAAACCACTATCAATTAACATATTGACAAACCAATTGAAGAATCTCCCAACAATATGACGGAATTTAGACTCATTTATTCTAATAGCTCCAGCTGCCTCTCTGGATCCCACAACAACGTCTCGACCCAACCGCATTTCACGGATAAAATCGGCAATGTGATCAACAGGCATAGCAAGATCAGCGTCACACATCATTTTGAAACTACCAGCAGCATAAGACATTCCTGACCTAACAGCTGCGCCTTTCCCTCTGTGCATGAGATCAATCAAGTGAACATTTATCAAAGGATGGATAATAGCCCAACCTTTGATCTCATTTATCGTACCATCTAGGCTACCGTCGTTAGCGACAACAATTTCCCATGAATAATCCTGTAGCGACAGGTAGTCACTCAAAAGATCCAGGGTTTTTACAATACGGTTTGATTCATTATATGCAGGGATCACAATTGACAGAAAAACAGATTTCAAAAAATTATCCTTGCAATATACATGGCTGTATCAGGCCACGAATAGCACTCAAAATATCTCAGCTCACATTTCCAAGGTCAAATGCACGGTGTAAGGCTCGTGCAGCGGCAGCTATTGAATCTTCATTTATGATGCAAGTGATCCGAATTTCTGATGTGGTGATCATATCTATATTTATGTTTTCTTTAGACAAAGCACTAAACATCTTTGCGGCATATCCCGGAGAATCCTGCATACCCGTTCCTACGATACTCACTTTTGCTAAGCCCTCAGATTTATCAATCTCGGATGTTCCTAATTCAGACGCCAAAGATTCAACAACTTCAATGGAACGAGTTAAATCTCCAGCCTTTACAGTAAACGTCAAATCAGTTAGCCCTGACACACTGGCATTCTGGACTATCACGTCCACACTTATACCGGATTTGGAAAGAGGTTCAAAAATAGAAGCAGCAATTCCGGGTCTATCAATTACAGAATGTATTGTTATCTTCGCGACATCAGCATCTGTAGCAACCCCTACAACTCTATTTCTTATTTCTCCAACCTTGGAGTTCATATTTTCTCCCTTATCAATTAACGTGCCAGAACCATTCCCAATACTTGAAGCAACTAATATAGGTACGTCGTATACCATACCTAATTCTATGGACCTCGGATTCATCTTAGCACCATAACTCGCAAGTTCCAGCATCTCTTCGAATCCTATACAGTCAAGCTTTATTGCCTCCGGAACCAATCTTGGGTCCGCTGTATATATACCGTCTACATCACTGTATATTTCGCATTTATCAGCCCCAAGACCAGCGGCAAGGACCACCGCTGTAAGATCGGATGCTCCCCTCCCAAGAGTAGTCACGTCCATTTCTTCAGTAGCTCCCTGGAAACCAGCTACAACGACAATATTACCTTGAGATAACTCTTGATTAATTCTGGAAGAATCGAAGTCCGATATCCTAGCATTTCCGTGAATTGAAGTTGTGGTTATTCCAGCTTGATAACCACTGAGACTGATAGCTTTCTTTCCCATTTGATTCAAAGAAATCGCGACAAGTGCACAAGATCTCAGTTCTCCAGTGGAAAGTAAAACATCTAGTTCTCTACGATCAGGTGATGGAGAAAGTTCTCCCGCAGCCGCCAACAATTCATCCGTAGAATCACCCATTGCCGATACAGTACAAACCACCCTGCCGAATCTGTCATGAGCTTCTGAAATTCTATTTGCCACATTTTTTATAAGCTCAAAATTGGACAGGGAGGAACCACCGTATTTTTGAACTATAGTTTTCAAAATATTAGCCCTTCTTCAGTATCCAATTATTTAAAGTACGCACCACTCAAAGATGGTTTTGTAACGATTATTTCACCATTGAGTCCCGACTTCATTGCTGCGTCAGCCATCTCGTAGCCGATCGTATATTCCCTATCAACACACAGAGCCAATATCGAAGAACCTGCTCCAGACAGATAGGCCCCCAATGCCCCACTATTGATGGCAGCTTGTATTATATTTTTCATTGGGAAAAAAATCTGTTGCCGATCAGGCTGATGCAACCGATCTTGTGTCGCAACCTTGAGATTTTCCAGATTACCAGTAGCCATACAATTTACAAGGAGAGCAGATCTACCGATGTTGTATACAGCGTCTTCACGTGCTACCTTTGGGCTTAACACGCCCCTAGATTTATCTGTAGGCATGGGAACATCAGGCACATATATGACAATCGATATTTCTTCTGGGATCGGTACGGAAGCCGTCACAACGTCTTCGTTATCGTAAACCCCAATCTGTAGGCCTCCATTTATCGCGGCGGCGGCGTTATCCAAATGTCCTTCCATATCTGCAGCTATTTTGAGAAGCTCTTGCTTGTTCAAAATATCACCGGAGTATTTGTTAGCAGCCAAAAGTCCACTGACCAATGCTGCGGAACTACTACCCATACCTCTAGCCAAAGGAATTACATTGTTGCAATCAAAATCAACTGAAGGTACCGGTAAATCAGCATCAATAAAAAACTGATTAAAGCTTCTGCAAACAAGATTGTTGCCATCGTGAGGTAATTCGTCGGATCCTTTTCCAGAAACAACAACTTTTCCATCACCATCAGTAACTATTAAAGTATTCCAAATATCTAAAGCCATACCAAGACAATCGAATCCTGGTCCCATATTAGCAGTCGTGGCTGGAGTTTTAACACAAATTTTATTAGTCATATATTGAAGAAATTATATCACTGTGCCAGTAACGCTAATGCGCAATGCTAGAATGAGATACATCCATTACAGCAACCCAAATTTTATAGGTGCAAGTACTCCTAGTGACAGCAAAACCCAAAAAACCCGTTTCTGAGCACATTCGCGATAGAAGCCTCGGAATAATAGATTTCGACCTCATCAGAAAAGAAATATCTGGTCATGCCACGTTTTTTTTGACAAAGAACCTGATAGAAAAAATGACCCCTTCCTATAATCCTTCTGAAGTTAAAAGACTTCAGCAAGAGACCTCTGAAGCTCGCATACTTTCAGAAACTCATGGACTACCAAGTTTGACAAATTTGGCAGATATTTCCAATTACGTGAAAAGAGCTGACCTTGGAGGAATATTGAACGGAACAGAGTTAATTGAAATAGCAGAGTCTGCTGATTCTATTACCAATCTGCGGGCTACAGTGATATCAAACTCAGAAGACAGTTCGATGATCTATCAAATAGCTAAACACTTGTCAGATCTCAGCCATTTAAGCTACTCCATCAGATCAAAAATCACAAGAAACGGCCTGGTAAAAGATAATGCAACACCCCATCTGTCATCGATCAGAAAGCAAGTAAGAGACGCATATAATCGCGTAACAGTATCCCTGAATAGCATAATTGAAAGTCAATTGGAAAACGCAATACAAGATGACGTGATATCGGTCAGAGGGGATAGGCTTGTCATACAAATTAAGTCAAATATGAGAAGTAGGGTACCCGGAGTGGTGCATGATGTTTCTAATAGCGGTCAAACTCTTTTCATAGAACCATTTAGCACTGTTCACCAATGTAATTCATGGCGTGAATTAGTATTGGAAGAAGAGAGAGAAGTTGCAAGAGTACTGATGGAACTTTCTTCTTCCGTCAGTTCATTTTCCCATGAAATTGATTCTTCAATGGATGTAGCAGGAGAACTAGATTACATATTTTCAAGAGGGCGGTACAGCCAATCTCTTAATGCCAATGATCCTATGAGAGATACGCCTAGGCATTATGGGTTTAATGAGCCTCTCGTTTTAGATAACGCGACACATCCGTTATTAGATGATGCTGTTCCTCTTTCTTTAAAGATAGGTCCTCAATGGAAGGTACTCGTAATAACTGGACCAAATACTGGTGGAAAAACTGTTGCATTAAAAACCGTAGGATTACTGGCCTGTATGCAACAATCCGGTATCCACATTCCTGCAGGCCAGATGACATCAATCCCAATATTTGACGGAATATATGCCGATATTGGGGATCAACAAAGCATTCAAAACTCTGTTTCAACTTTTAGCTCCCATATCAAAACGCTCAACAATATTTTGAATTATTGCGGTAATCACTCCTTAGTTTTATTAGATGAAATAGGAGCCAGCACTGATCCTGACGAAGGTTCTGCAATAGCAACCTCAGTCCTTGAACATCTAGCTAGTCAGGAAATAACAACAATAGCAACGACTCATCATAGAAGCATAGCTGCAATTGTAGAGGAACATCCCCTGATGGAAAATGCCAGCTTTCACCTCAACGCCAACACATTGGAACCTACATATGAAATATCAATAGGCATTCCCGGAATGAGCTATGCCTTGGAAGTCGCTGAGAGGCTTGGCCTACCGAAGAAAATATTGGACCGAGCTAAAAACAATATATCTTCCGACTATAAAAAAATGGGCAATTTAATTGAGCAAATTGGTTCTCACAGAAACAGCTTAATCGAAAAGATAAAAAAAGCCGATATACAACACGAAGAAACACTGGCATTGAGATCTCAATTAGAAAACGAACTAGATTACCTTAAGGACCACAAAGACCAAATTCGTGAATCAATCGTCGATCAATATAAGAAAAATATCCTTGAAATCGAAAAACTCGTCGCAAAGGCCCGTTCAGTTCTAAACTCAAACAGGAATCTAATACGGGGTAGCGAGTCAGCTAAAGAGGCTGATAACGAATTGTCTGATATTGAAATGGCAGTATCTAAAATAGAAATGCCTGATATTAAACCTCCAAAGTCGTCAGAAAAACTCAGTCTGGGGGATTCAATCCAGGTAAAGGGATTGAATCTCAAGGGAATAATAACAAGCCTCAAAGATGAAGAGGTAGAGATACAGACTGGGAATATCAAAATGGTCGTATCTGCTTCAAGAGTTAAACTGATCCCCGAAATTATTGATGAGACCACAAAGACAATATCAAGGTCGTGGCCTATTCATACATCGACCGGTCACCATGAACTGGATATAAGGGGTCAAAGATTAGACGAGGCTATATTAGCACTGGAAGGGTTTTTAGATTCATCAGTGTTGGAAGGGTTAAGCAAGGTTAGGATAATACACGGAATAGGAACAGGGACTTTAAAACAGGCTGTGCGTGAAAGTCTGAAGTCTCACCCTTTAGTTAGCCAATATGGTCCAGAAGAACGGCTCAGTGGGGGCGACGGTGCTACTTTTGTTATTCTGACCTAGCAGAACCTATTTTGGTAGCAAATATCAGCATGCTGGGAAGAACAACTAGGGAAGCTAAAAGCGACAAAAATATCATTATGGCTGTCAGTTGACCGTATGAAGAAAACATGGGCATTGGTGCCATGCCCATTATTGCAAAACCCACAATGCTTGAGGCAGCTGATGCCACTAATGCCAATCCAGTACCTCTGGCAGCAATAGAAATCGCTTTCAAAGGATCATCGGTCCCTCTGAGCTCTTCCCGATACCTCTGAGTCATATGAATTGAGTAGTCGATTCCAACACCTATAGAAATCGCACCTATCATAGCCGTTACAAAATTCAGGGCGAAGCCTAATGCATACATAATACCGTATAACCACGCAACCACCAGAATGACAGGAATCACGGTCACAACAGCATACTTTAATGACCGCATGGTGAACATCAACAGTAAAGTCGCCGCTATAACAGCTATTGGTAATGACGTGTAGAGAGTTTTGGTGGAGGCCGATAGTTGTACGTCTCTGGTGAACGGAGATCCCGTCAATCCTACTTTCATAATTTTGGAAGATGATTCTAGGGTTTCCAACATAGGAGTCAATTCTTTTTCAACTCGACCAACTACCGATTGATCCCTCGTCCCTGGTATTTGAAAAGAAACCGTTGTAATATCATTTCCCGACCCAGAATAATAAACGGCCCCGCGTACATCTTCTGGTTTTAATATAAAGCTACCTTGATAATTGCTAAGACCTCTTTTGATCAAGGAACCAAACATCTGCTTCATCTGATCTTTTGTATCTGGAATACCATTTTGATCATGATCAGTCATGATGACCCCAGTGGTTTCTATAATCTGATTAATAGCGTATGGATTACCCATTATCATTTTTGAAACATTGACGATATTCAACCCAATTGTTATTTCCCCACTAGGTGTTTCAGCAATTGAATCAACTTCTCTGAGAGAATCAATAAACTGCGAGATTAGGGAAACCACTTTGGGATCCATTAGGTCCCCTTCGATATAGACAACCCCGGGCTCTCCACCTTTTTTACCTAAATGTTCATCGATTTTATCTAGACCTACCACAAATGCTGAACTGGAATCGAAAAAATCCTTCACATCAAATGTCGGTTCAAGCCTTAATGCATACCAAACTGAAGCCAAGGTGACTATAGTCGTCAAAAAAATAACAATCACTCTGTTAGAAACTGACTTTAATACGAGTGTTGATATCATCTCAGCCATGATTTCCCTTTTATGGGATATATGGGTTCCAGAAATGTCAGGCCGTTTCATAGAATCTTTTTTACTAATTAGCAAGCCCAGAACAACCATAGGTAAGACAATGAAGATCCCTAATGACAAGCCAAGAACTAGTACCCCATAAATCTTACTTACAGCAACCACCATAATCACCACAACCCCAGACGCACAAGCAACTGCACAAGAAGCCAACACCTTCAATATGAGCCATTTTTTTGACTTGAAAGTGTACTTGCATTGTGACAAATATTCATCCACTTTCATAGCCAACAAAGGTGAAACAATACCTAATATGATGAATGAAGAAACCACTCCAATTGCAGCTGCTGCACCAAAATGTATTACGGCCTCTATTGAAGAAGATAAATTAGACAGAAATGCAATACTATCGCTCAACATAGCAAGTGCTAATGCGATAGACACAGACGGCAATCCTATTTGAAATGCTATCAACGGAATCTTCCTGTATTTTAACTCCTCTTTATAGCGACCTAACGCATGTACAAGAAAATCAACACCCAGAGAAATCATCCCAATAGGAACAACAAGATCTATCACAAGACCGCTTTTTATACCTACAAGCGCAGATAGTCCTTTTAACCATATAATCACTAATGCGAGGCCAATGCCACAAATAGTGGTAGCCCAATATGATTTGTAAGTTGCACCGACAACCAGAAGAGCTGCAATCACCGTAACCATGATAAAAGGACCCGCTTTTTTACCTTGATGTTCAGATTCCAGATTTACATCAATAGCAACTCCCCAAATATCGAAGGTAGACCTTTCTCCTCCCACTATCGATAATATTTTTTGATTTAGGTGTTCTTTATTAACCACGTCTGCACCTCCCCCCAACCCAATCTCCAATCCAGAACCACCTAGTTTCTCATTTTGGGCAACAGCGTGAACCAGCATAGCGGGAGAGGTCCACCAGTCGATAGATCGACCATTAACAACTCGAACTTGAACACTCGATCTAACTGAAAGAAAATCCAAAATACCGGAAGTTGAAGAATCATTCAACAGATTATGAATTGCAACTTTAACTTGTTCGTCTGTCGCAGCAACTAACCCAACACCAACTTTCCCTAATTCCATTTCAACGAAATCTACAATAGAACTTAATCCCGTTACGGTACCCCCTAAACTATCCTCATAGTAACTAAATAAATAGGATTGTTTGGGTAAGGTGCCCGCATTCAATTCCTCTCTATCGTCCATATCCAACAGGCTGTGTTTGTTTTTGTTCAATTCCCTTAACACATTCGCAGTAAGAACATCACCCTTTTTTGCTTCAATAACAAAGGTAGCGAAATGAACTGGGGAAGGGAACTTATCATCGATCATTGCTTGCAGATCATAGACCTCTCCCGGAGGATTTGGAGAGGCTTGTTCTTCTGGTTCCAACATTACCAGTGGGTACAACAATCCCAATG
>CAZUHE010000024.1:0-4473 GCA_964620395.1 uncultured Dehalococcoidia bacterium | reverse complement strand
GGAGAGGCTTGTTCTTCTGGTTCCAACATTACCAGTGGGTACAACAATCCCAATGTCAGGATTAATATTGCCAAAAAAACGATCATGGATCTACTCGAAATCCATCTGAAAAAAGATTCGGTAATCTTAAAAAAATTCAAAAAAGTACCAAAAGTTATTAATGTCAGTTAAGATCTAAGGTGTATAAAAAATGTCTCATTAACCATAATAACCGAGGAACATTGTTTGATGCGAATCGTTTTCATGGGCACCCCTTTCTTCGCAACGAAAGTTTTAGACACCTTAATAGCTGGTGGCCACTCCGTTTTAGGCGTTTATACCCAACCAGACAAAAAGTCTGGCAGAGGAAGGCAGTTGATCAATCCGCCTGTCAAACAATATGCGTTAGAAAAGGGCATACCTATCGTGCAACCAACAAAATTTGGCTCAACTGATGAAGATATAAAATATTTCAAATCATTTAATGCTGACGTTGCGATTGTATGTGCATACGGGCAAATATTACCTGAACAGGCTTTAAATATTTTTGACTATGGCTGCATTAACATCCACCCATCGCTTTTACCTTGCTACAGAGGACCTTCCCCTGTAGCAAGTGCCATATTAAACGGTGATAACGAAACGGGTGTTACAGTTATGTCCCTTGACGCCGGCATGGACACAGGCCCAATCCTTAATCAGAAAAAAGTTAGGATCAAAAAAAATGAGTCATGTACTCTCCTTACGGAGCGCCTCTTCAAAACTGGTGCCAGTTTACTTTTAGATATCTTAGACAAGCAAACGAAAGGAACCATAGACCCTATTGCTCAAGACAGTTCCAAAGCCACGTATACTCATCTCTTCACAAAGAGACACGGACTAATAAATTGGACTCTAACTTCCACGAAAATATCTTTATTGGTACGAGCATTGAATCCGTGGCCAGGATCCTACACCTTTCTAGACGGCAAGATTTTCAAGATAATTGACGCAGTACCAGTCGATTGTCCCGTGCTGGACCCGGGAATTATATTAATAGACAAAAAAATTTTTGTAGGTACCGGAGAAGGTACTTTACAGATAAATAATGTTCAATTAGAAGGCAGGAAAGTTACCAGTGGGGAAGATTTTGCCAAGGGGCACACTGATATAAATGGGCTGCAATTGGGTTAGTTTTATCTGTACTTATTGAGCCTTAAACATATGATATATCACTCGTGACATATGTTTATTCTGAGAAACCGTCTCTCTTTCAGGAGTAATGTGGTCTATACTAGAATCAGTCAGATGTAATCATCCTAGGAATTCAGGAAATACTATGAGATTTATATCGGAATCAAAATACGAAATTCGTGACAAATCCTTGGAAAACATGGTTCTGAACGTCGATGGGCTCCCAAATGAACTTAGAGATTTTACACTTTTAAGGGAGAATTTTTTGGACAATAAAACCATGGCAACACATGGTTTTCCGGGAAATACAGAGGAAGGTTATACAAACCTAGGACGCATAACTGGTTATCTACGTGAATTTGCGTCGCCAACAGCGATTCCACAGCATAACGATGCATCTGACATAGTGGCTGCGACCATTGTGCATCTTTTTAGAGACGAAGCATCTGCTAAGAATTGGATGACAAACATGTTTGTAAACCAATTTGAAGAAAACCTAGGCAAGGAAATCGGTGATGGTCAAAAACTAGTCACCGTTGAAAAACTTGAAATTGACGATTTTTACGAACATTCGGTGGGCATACGAGCTGTTCAGGATGGGGCAGAAGGGGTTCTTTCCACCACAGTAATAGATTTCCAGATGGGACAGCTGCTAGGAGTTTCATTTGTAGTGACAGTGGGAGATCATGGAAGAACTGAACTGACAACTATGCTAGGGCTAGAATTGGAAAGAAGCATTGTAAGAGAATTACTGTCCACAAATTAACGTCACATATTCATTTTTAGTGCCAATCGTGCGTCATTGGCATGTCAATATCTAGACTGACAGGATACATACGAGACACTACCAAATTAGTTGTGCCATCCCATCGTGAAATTTTGCCTTCAGCAATTATGACAGCTTCTCTAAGCGCATATTTCACATCGTTAATAACATGCGGCCATATTATTAATTGTAAGTCTGCGAATTCGTCTTCAATAGTGACAAATATAGCTCCTTGGGCACCTCTAGGGTGTTGCCTTGCTATAACCCATCCCGCAACTAATAATGATTCACCTTCTTCCTTTAAATAAACATCTCTTGTATTAACCACATTTTCTGAAAGTCGCTTACGAATGAACTCCATAATCTGGCCTTTAGGATATATAGCCATACTACGATATTCTCCAATCATTTTTTCATAAGGTGTGAAATCAGCCATATATGGAATTTCATTTTCCATATCCATGGGTAAAGAAATCTGACTATTAGAAGAATTTTTATAAAGACCTACTTCCCATAAAATGGACTTACGATTGGTTGATAAATTATCAAACACACCTGCCATTACTAAAGATTCAAGAGCCTCCATCCCTATAGTCGTCCGGTATATGAAATCAGATACAGATTTGTATAAACCATTAGTTATTCTTTCCTTCACAATATTATTGGCATGATTAACTCCTACATTTTTAACAAACTTAAGGCCCAATAGTAAGTTTTCTTTTCTAATTGAACAGTCAGATTCACTCATATTTACACATGGATTCAAAAAATGTATTCCAAAATTTTTAGCATCCTGTTTTATGGTATCTATAGGATAAAATCCCATAGGTTGATTGTTCATCAAGGAGACATAGAATTCCAATGGATAATGATACTTAAGCCAAGCAGCTTGATAAGCTGATATGGCAAACGCATGTGAATGCGATTCAGGAAACATATAATGCCCATTTATTTTAGAAAAAATTTTATGGGCAGTTTTTTCATCCACTCCACGATTCTTAGCTCCATTACAAAACTTTTTCCAGTAACCATTAATGATGTCCTCATTATTTCGATAACCGAAAGCTCTACGAATCTCGTCTGAATCAGCCTGACTCATACCAGACACATCTGATATAAGTTGTACAACTTGTTCCTGCCAAATAATGATCCCATACCCTCGTTTAAGTGCTCGTTTTTCTAATGGATGATCATAATCCCACGCAACTCCATTTCTATATCTATCCACAAATTGAGAAACAGAACTACCTTGAGTCCCTACACCAGGCCTTATAAGAGCAACCTGGTATGCTAAATCCAATAAATTACGAGACTTCAATCGTTGTCCCATTTTTAACTGTGCAGGAGATTGGAGAAGAAACACTCCTTTTGAACGCCCCTGGTTAATCATGTCATATACCTGAGCATCATCGAGATTTATACGACTGATATCAACAAACTGACCAGTCTTTTTCTCTATTAGATTTACAGCTTCAATCAGCTGATCTAGAACAGGAAGAGATAAAATATCTATCTTTGCAAAACCTGCGTTAGACACGCTATCTTTATCCCAATCCATAATAAATCGACCATCAATAGCTCCAGATCTATACGGAACCATTTGTGATATAGGAGAGGAGCTAAGGATCATTCCTCCGACATGCTGCCCCAGACCTTTAGGTGCTCCTTGAAGTTGAGGAGATAATTCAATAAGGTCACGCCACCCGTGTACATCAACACGATTTTTAAACTCTGGTAAGTAGTTCATCTCTCTACGTAAAAACTTGAGATCTGAACATTGAATTTGCTTCGATAGTCTATCGACATCCTCTCTAGGAAGGTTAAAGACTTTACCTAAATCAGATAAAACACCTTTATATCTATATGTCGTAATCATTCCAGTCAAAACTGCAAAATCAGGGCCAAAACGTTCGTGTATACGACTAATTAGTTTGTCTCTTATTGCACGAGGGAAATCAAGATCAATATCTGGTAGGACACGTAAATTTTCCGGTAAAAATCTTTCTAAAGTCAGATCGTACAACAAAGGATCTATGTGAGATATACCAATGAGATAGCCTGTAAGCATTGCAACAGAAGAACCTCTACCTCTACCAGGTGGACGCCATTCCAATGGCTCTTCGGGACTGGATATTTCAGACTCAACCATAATTTCCTGAGCCATCAATGCAATCTCGCGATACAAAAGCATGAACCCGGATAAATTATGTTTATCGATAAGGCTGAATTCATAATCCATACGACTTTCAACTTTCTCATTTATGGATCCATAGCGTCGTATAGCTGATTCATCACAAAGTCTGCGTAAGTATGTCATAGGGGTATACCCATCCGGAACATCTGGTGATGGAAGTTGATATCCTAAATCAGAAGAGAGATTGAACGTACATAATTCGGATATTCTAATCGTATTTTTTAATGCATCTGGAAGAGACTTAAAAAGATTGGCCATTTGGATTGATGATTTCAGATAGTATTCACCATTTACATTGAGATTATTCATCGCATTGTCAATAGTCTTATTTGATTTAATTGCTACAAGAGCACTCTGTAAC